>CAMHOW010000012.1 GCA_946186895.1 uncultured Fibrobacter sp. | reverse complement strand
CAAGCCGAAGTTCAGCGCCAGCGCCGTGGTGCCCGGTGGCGAACTCTACATCCCGTTGGAAGGCATCCTCGACCCGGCTGCAGAAATCGCCCGCCTCGAAAAAGAAATCGAAAAGGCCAAGGCATTCGCCGCTTCGATTGAACGCAAACTCTCGAATGAAAAGTTCGTGAGCGGCGCCCCCGAAGCTGTGGTAAACGCCGAACGCACCAAGCTCGCTACGCAGCAGGATATCATTGCTAAGAATGAGGCTGCGTTGAAGGAGTTGAAGTGACACAAGCCGCAACCGCGGATTGTGTCATCCTGAGCGGAGCGTAAGCGAAGTCGAAGGATCTAAAAAGCATTAAGAGGTGTTCCATGCGGAACACCTCTTTTTCTATTATTTCAAATGGGTGTAAGGGGGAAAAATGAAAAACAAACCGTTTCTATACGCGGGCATAGTTCTCGCAGGCATCGGGGCAACAAGCCTACATGCGGCGGAATGCAACGTTACCCACCATCAAGGCAGTGGCGGCAGCACCGATGTCTACATGGGGTACCCGGCAACTGCGCTCTACCTATTCGAGGGCAACTACCTGGACCTTTCCAAGATGGACCTGCGCGAGCCCGCGGTCAAAAACGCCTCCAGCACCGATACAGCATGGGTGTACAGGTCAGCTTTGGACTCCACCATGATCGTGATTGTCACCGAGAAGGTGGTCAAGGTGGCACGCGTTGCCTATTCCGATGACGAGAAAGCTCTTGCCGACTCCCTTTTCACCGTGAAGCACAAGGACGTGTACAAGGATGAATTCCCACGTCTGCAAAAGGCTGGCGTATTCAAAGGAACGGCTGAGCAGGCAGATTCTCTGGTGACCCATGTCTTTGATTTGTGCCAGAAATTCTATAGCAAAGATCTCGGTTACGCCGGCTGCATATTCAACCCGCCTGAGCAGAGAAGAAGAAACGGCGGAAAGGACGTAGACATGGTCGACATGCCCCTCGCACTTGCAGCCGTCGCTGGCGAGTTCACCATTCTTCTCGACACACTGAACTTCTGCCCGGACCTCAAATTCCCTGCTGCCGAAAGCGTAACGGAGTCTTCGTCCAGCGCATCCATCGAATCTTCAAACGACACCACGCCAAACTCTTCAAACGACAAGCCTTCCGCCTATTTGAAAATCGCCCAAGCAACAGTCCACCTTTCAAAAATTGGACAGAAACGCTATCACATTGCGGGAGTCAAGTCCGGTGCTAGCTATATGGTGTTTAGCATCAACGGCCAGCTTCTGAAAAGCGGCACGCTTGAAGGCAACCTGTTCGATGCGCCAACACTCCCCGTCATCTTGATGTTCAAGGACGGGCAGAAATTTTATCTGAAAGATTAAAGACCCCCGATCAAGTCGGGGATGACAGGAATGGGCCCTACAGCCCTAGCGTCTTTTCGAATTCGGTCAGTATTTTTCGGCCCTGTTCCCATTCGCCCAGGTTGGAGTCGGCGTTGATATGCCCGAGGCATCCCACATCCACGAACATAGAGCCCCAGGCATCTGCAAACTGGCGGGCCCGTTCTATGGACACGTAAATGTCGTTTTCGCTAGCCACAACGCAACTGGGCACGGGCAATTTTTGCAGGGGTACAGGCGCAAAATCTTTTGCGATGTCAAGCTTATCCACATCGGCAGGCGCTACAAGAAAAACCGCCTTGACGTTGTCGGGGACTCCGCCTTTTGCCGCCTTCTCCAACAGCCAGTGGACCGTTGTGACCACCCCCAGGCTGTGAGACACGAGAATGGTATCCGTTTTCAGACCTGCCACAGTCTCGTCAAGGGCCGACACCCAATCCGCCTTTAAGGGATGGTCCCAACTGCGCTGATAGACACGGTTTGCGTCGGGCAGACTCTTTGCCCAGTAGGTTTGCCAGTGGGTAGGTCCAGAATTGCTGTATCCGGGAACAATCAGGTAATGCATTGCAGACAAATTTAGCAATCAATCCCAGTTGATGCTGGGAGGCGGGTCCTTAAGGTCCTTATTTTGCTTGGCGGCCTCGAATTTCTTTTCCAGAAGTTCTGCACGGCTTTTCTGGGCTTCCTTGGCGGCAGCAAACTTGGCGTCCAGTTCGGAACTGCGAGATTTCTGTTCCTTCAAGAAATCGTCAAAGGACTTGACTTCTTTCTTAAATTCCTTGTGAGAAAGGACTTCGCCAGTATCGGCATCCACCACAATTTCGCCCTTGCACATGGGGCATTCGATAGTGAGGGTTCTTACCGCCATAAAACCTCCTAATCCCTACGGCCACCAATTAGGCCCGCACGGTACGCCCAGTAGAGCAGTTGAAGAATCGATGAAACGGCGGCAGCCACATAGGTAAGCCCCGCCGCAAAGAGCACGCCGGAGACGGTGTTGTATTCCCGACCCTGGGCCACGATGTCCATACGGGCAAGGGCCTTCTTGGCACGAGAAGAAGCGTCAAATTCCACAGGGACGGTTACCAGAGTAAAGAACGTCGCAATGGCAAAAAGCAACACGCCCACCACCGCCAGGGAATAGCCCAGCGCACGGCCAGCGCTCATCAAAATGATTCCAAGAATCACAAGCCACGGTCCCAGATTAGAACCGATGTTTGCCGCAGGAACAATAAAGGAACGGAGCCACAGGGGGAAATACCCCTGAGCATGCTGGATGGCGTGACCAACCTCGTGAGCGGCAACGCCTGCGGCACTGGCGTTCTGGCCGTAATAGACTTCCTTGGACAGGTTCAGGGTCTTGTTCAGGGGGTTGTAATGGTCCGACAAAAATCCCTGATGCACCAGGACTTTCACGTCGGTAATGCCAGCATCCATCAGAATGGCCTTGGCCACGTCGGCGCCGGTAAGCCCGCTCGTAATGCGGACTTTCTGGCCCGCCGCAAAGCGGCTCTTGACCAGCATGGAAACGGTGCCCGAAAGCACCAGGGTCACAAGCAATATGGACATGTACAAAGGATCGAACATCATAGGATTACCTCATTACCAATATACAAAAAACTACATCTCCCCGGTCTTGAGCTTCGAGCCATCACGCAAGTGGGTCAACACCAGGCCAAGAACCATGTAAAACACCGATAGAGTCGCCAGGGGCACAAGATAGCCAGCCGCATCGGAAAGGCTCGCCCCCCGCTGCTCAATAGCCACCCATGCAGGAATCGCATATGTAGAGGGTACAAGGCTCGAAAGCGTCTGCATCCAAGAGGGAACAAGTTCCGTAGGCCAGCTAAAGTTCGACAGGAACAGGAGCGGGATAGACATGTAAAGGAACAGCTGCACGCTGGTCTCGCGTTGCACAAATACCTGAGACAACACCATGGCAAAGTTGATAACCGAGAAGAAGAAGATGAAGGCGAAAAACGCCATAGGCAAAAGCTCTCCGCGGCGAGGGAAATCAAAGACCTGGTAAACCACAAAGTGGTAGAGCAGAATAAAGCTACAATAATGGACAAAGTAGGCGAAGGAACGCCCGAAATACCTAAAGAGCATATTCTCGTTCTCGTAGCTGGCATCGCGCTGGAGCTTACGGAACTTGCGGTGGGCACGGGCGCCACCAAGCAGGCAAAGGCCAATTATCAGAGACTGCTGCAAAATCATAATCAACACGCTAGGCACCACGTAATTGGAGTAGCTGCCCGTATTGTTGTACATGACCTGGATTCCTAGGGGCATGGGGTCACGCATGGCCATGGCCTGGGCCGCCGGGACCTTCTTAGACAGGGCGATACGCTTGACCTTGGTGGTTGCCCCAAGAGTCAGCGCACAGGTGGTAAACGCCGTAGAGATGTTCCCATGCAACATCACGTAGGCACCATGGGTAAACACGTTGATGTTCACGCTCTGGCCCTTCTGCAAATCCACCTCTATATTCGGCGGAATCACCATGAAGCCGTATATCTCCTCGTTGGCCATAGCCGCTTCGGCGTCTCGAACCTCAGAGAATACATGCCGGACATCCACCTGCTGGGAAGCATCGGCCATCTGCACCAGGCTGCGAGACACCTTGCTATTGTCCAAATCCACAATGGCCACGGGAATCTTGGTAACCGTCTGATACTTGTAGGGCATCGGATAATAAAAAGCGTAAAGCACACTTGCCACTACTAGCAGCAACACGGCAGCAGCGTCCGTATAGAACAGTTTCCATTCGGCAAAGGCCACCATCAAGAACCGCTTGAGGATATCAATCATCTGACTCCTCCTGCGATTTCAACAAATTCAATTTCAAGTGTGAAGTCGGACTTTCCTTGCGAGAGGAACCTATTCCATTGTTCGAAGGATTCAGGTCATTGTAAACCGCCCCTATGGCAGCCCAAATCTTATCCTTGACCTTACCGTGTTCACGAATCCAATCCAATTCCTTCCGCCTAGAAGCAGTCCAGCGTACCGCAAGGAGCCTTATAGAAAGCAGCATCCAAAACAGGGCCATGAACAGAAGCGTCACCAGGCAATCCCAAGCATGAGGAAGCCCGACAGGGCCAAGCAACATGGCGGACTGGATCTTGAGTATGTGCGTCAATGGAAGCAGGTAGGCATAGCAGCGTACCACAAAAGGCATGCCTATCAGGGGGAAGGTCTGGCCCACAAAGGCAAAGGCAGGTCCGCCAATCACGCCGGCAACACTGGAGGACATACGCATGTTTCCCGTAATGCCCACAAAAGTCGCCCCGGCGCCCGCACTGGCGAGAACCATGGCCAGTTCCCCTGCCGACACCATGACAAATTCTTCCAGAGACATGGGAGAGACCATTCGGCGGGCATAGGCGTACGTCGCCATGAAGGCAATCCACTGGATAAGAACCAAGGGCAACATGGTAGCAGTGAAAAGCACCAGGCGAGATTCGCCCGCAATCTTCAGCATGTCACGAACCGTATGTTCCCTAAAGGGAAAACTGAACACGTAAACCGCACCCAGAATCGCCGCCAGGTGGAAAATGGAACTCAGCAGTCCAAGGCCCAAGAACCCCTGGTAGTTCCCTTCCTCGTTACCCACAGAATGGAGCTGCACACGCACGGGGTTGGCAATACCGGCGGTAAAGAGGCCCTCGCCCAGGCTGCTTACCACCGCACGAATCTCCTTGGTGGCAAAGGAATTGGTCAGGTAATTCTGCCCGCTAGAAAACACGGGTATCACCGGCGCCTCGAGGCGAAGGGCGCGGCGTTCCAGTTCATAGGGAATCACAACAAAGGCCTGAAGCTCCCCCCGGACCATGGCATGCTCGCACTCCGAAAAATCCTCACACTTCTTAGCCACATTCAACACAGGATCCGACCGCAGGGCGCCCTCCAGCCGGTATGCCAACTGGGACGCATCCTGCTGCACAATCCCGATAGGCACATGCAGAATGGTCCTGGCCGAAAAGAACTCCACCATGAACACGGACACGCCCACAGGCAGCAGGAGAATCACCAGCCACAAGACAATGTTGTGGCTCAGATAAACCTTCTTGACCGTATCTAAGAACGCCCTGAACAAATTTCAAATCCCACGGAGATTCCCGGTCAAGCCGGGAATGACAATTACACTATTTCAGCTGGTCCAGCGGGAGCAACACGCTCATGCCGGGGCGCAGGTTCTCCAGTTCCACCGTGGGCCGCATGCGGACCTCAAAAGTCTTCAGGTCAAAGCCGCCGCTCTCCTTGGAGCTTTTCCAGGTGGCGTAATCGCCCGTGGGAGCAATATAGGTCACTTCCATCTCGGCAGCCACTCCCAAAGCAGGGATCGGCAAAACAAAGGTCTTACCCTTGGTCACGTTCCTCAGGTTGTCCTCACGCAAGTGGAACACCGCCCAGGCGTCTTTCAGGTCGGTCACGGCGATAACAGGCATGCCCGCCCCCACGACCTCGCCTTCTTCAACCACCTTCAAGGTGACCTCGCCCGCGATGGGGCTCTTGATCTTAGTCTCTTCCAAGTAAGCGTTCACTTCGGCATTGGCGCCCTCGGCCTGACGCACCAGGGATTCCGCAGCTTCCTTGTCTTCGGCGCGGGCCCCTGCAAGGGCCATCTCGTACTGGGCGCGGGCCGCATCGGCGGCACTCTGGGAGGCCTTCATCTGGGTTTCGGCCTCGTCACGCTTCTGTAACGGGAGCACGCCTTCGTTATAGAGTTTCTGTACACGGTCGTAAGTACTCTTTGCCAGGTTGGCCGCATCTTGGGCCCGGTCCGCCATGGCCTTCAGAGACTTCACGTCTTCGGGGCGGGCGCCGTTCTTGGCCTTGTTGGCCTGGGCCTTCGCAGCGCCCAAGGCTCCCTGGGCCTGCATCTTCTTGGCCTCGATCTCTGGGCTACTGATAACGGCCACCAGGGCGTTCTTCTTGACGGTCTGACCTTCGCGAACCAAAAGCTTGTCAATACGGCCGGGGATCTTCCCTGACACCAGCACGCGGCGGGCTTCCATCTGCCCCTGCAAATACTTGTCCTTGGGCTTGGTGGCAAATTCATTGAGCTGGAACACGGCGGCTACCAGCAACGCCACCAACACGACAATCGCAAAAATCTTGCTAAAAAACTTTACCTTGTCCATTATTCCTTCCCCACACTTTTACTTTTCAACATGCTTCCCGCCTCGGCCACCTCGCCACTGGCTTCCAGAAGCCCGAGCCAGGCGATGACCGCATCGTAATGGGCCTTCAGGTCGGCCACCTGAAGTCTCGAAAGGGCCAGTTCTGCATCCACCACATCCAGGCCCGTAGCAAGCCCGGATTCGTAGGCCAACTTCTGACTGCGCAGGGCCTCGTCTGCAAGCTCGCGGGTCTTCTTCAAGCTTTCCAGGCGGCCCTTGGCATGCTCCAGCTCGCGCCAGCGTTTTTCCACCAGCAAGCCGATGTTGTCCAAAGTATGCTCTTCCATACTGGCAAGGGAGCGGTCCAGGGCCTTCGCGTTTGCCACCTTGGCGCGGGTCTCGCCACCCTTGAACAGATCCCACTGGGCCTTGGCACCCACGGCCCATTCCGGCTCCAAGATGGTCAGGTCCTTGGTGTAAAGTTCCTTATAGGCAAACAGCGCCACCATAGGGAAATAATCGGCACGGGCGGCACTCACCGCATCTTGGCTGCGCTTGCGCTCCGTGCGGAGCTGACGAAGTCCCGGGTGATTCTCCCTGGCCTTCTGTTTAATCTCTTCCATGGTCTGGTAGCTTTCGGGAGCTTCCACCGGAGTCACCGCCGTAATGTTCGTATCCGTATGAAGCAGGCTTGCCAGCGCCATCCGTGCAAGGGACTGGTCCCGCAGTGCATCGTCGTAGGCATTTTCTGCTTCGGCCAACGCCACCTCGGCACGCAGGCGTTCCGCCTTGCTGATCTGACCGCTTGCCTCCAACTTCTTGGAGCGTTCCAGGTGGTCTTCCAGATTCTTCTTGGTGGTTTCCCGCATCACTGCCAACTCTTCGGCAAGCCTAAGCGTAAAGTACTTGGTAGCCACATCCATCAGAATGGTATTCTGCGCCATGTCGAAGGCGGCCTTCTTGGCGTTCACGTTCTCCTTGGCGGCGTCGTAGGCGGAATAAATCTTGAGTCCTGTAAAGATAGGCCAGATGGCGGTCACGCGAGCGTTAAAGAACAACTCGTCCTGAACCTTCATCCGAAATTCGGCATCCTCGATCTTTTCCTTGGCCGCATCTGCCTTCTGCTGCACCGCATCGCTGTATTTCTTTCCGGTGGCATCGGCAATGCTCTCCGCCGTACCGCCCAACTTTTGCTGTGCAAAGGCATCAGCTTCGGCTGCAGACAGCCCCTGGGCAATGGCTCCATTATAAGCCTGGTTATAGGCCTGGCTTGCCTTGCGATAAGCCTCCAGATAGGCCACGGAATAAGCCGCATTGGCTCCGGCAGACCCCACCCCTTCGGCAAGGGACCCTAACGAAGTCTGAATATCCCCCAAATCAATGTATATGGGATCGTCAATCCTCGTAACACTCGCACTCAGGCTCACCGTAGGCATAAAACGGGAACGGGCCTCGCCCTGGGCGCTTTCGGCCATTTCCACCTTAGCCTTTTCGGCCCTAATCTGCGAATTACTGGACTTGGCCATTTCCAGCGCTTCTTGCAGGGTAATCGGCGCCGACCAGGCCAGCGCCGCCCCCATAAGAACACATAAAAAATACCTTTCCATAGCCTGTAAAGATACAATTTTTAGGTATCGGGGATTCTTACAGAAATGTGTTTTACAAAAATATTATTTACTACAACAAGGGGGACGCCTCCCCCTCGCTCTTGCTACGTCGTCATGGCGGGCCACGACCCGCCATCTAGCCGTATCATCCGCTACCCCCTCTGCGGGGTTTCGCCCCGCAACGCCCCGTAAGCGGGACACTAGATTTTCTAAATTTGAGCGAAAGAATTCAAGTCCATTTTTTAACGAGGTTTAACGATGGAACAGACTCCCCTCAAGTATTGCGCCTGGCTCTACTTCTATTTCCTGGACACAGGAAACACGCAGTATATCCAGCTCAACGAAAACGTAAACGGCGAGATTTTGCAGAAGGCCGTAGACGAGGCAGTCAAGGTTCACCCCTGGGTGAATTTCGCCCTGGACATCAACGGGTCTGAAATCAAGTACAAAGACGCCGGAACCCCCTTCAAGGCCATCGAAATGTACGGCCCCGCCAACTTGGGCGGTGAATTCGCCGAAGGCCGTCTCTTCAGCGTATCCTACATCGAAAACAAGATCTGGATCTCTTACTTCCATGGACTTACCGACGGCGTGGGCCGTAACCGTTTCTTCGATACGCTGATGTACTATTACTTCACCTTCAAGAACGGCAAGACCTACGATTCCACCGGCATCTGGCTGAACGACGGCACCGTGCGCGAAGGAATGTTCGACGACCTGGGCTCCAAGCATTACGAGACCACGCCGGGCTTTGTCTACAAGGCCCCTCCCGAGGACAAGGACATTTTCTACATGCCCGAAACCCTGGAGATCGACAAGATGGGCAAGGACGCCTTCACCTACGAAGGCACCAACATGACCCGCTACCATCTGAATGTCAGGAGCGACGAATTCATGGCCTACGCCAAGGCCAACGGCCACTCCCCCGCCTCGGCATTCCAGGCCATGATGGCACGGGTACTCCAGAAGATGTACCCCGACAACAACAAGCTCTTTACGGCAGCCCTCCCCGTGAACTGCCGTAGCGCCATCGGCATGGAAAACACCCACCGTAACGGTTGGACTTTTGCCTTCCAGACGGTGGATCCCAAGCAGTTGGAGCTTAGCGAAAAGGATTTGGGTGCGGCCCTGCGTTCTGATCTAAAGTTCCTTATCAGCCCCGACCAGCTGAAGACCACCCTGAATATTTTCAACAGCATTACCGAAGAGGCCGAGAAGATTCCCGATTTCAAGGACAGGATGGATTTCTACAAGAAGTGCTACCCCACCTTTATCGGCACCTACGTGTTCAGCTACATCGGCCGCATTGCCGATCACGGCTACCTGAACGAAATGGAAGACGTGTCCTGGACTTCGGCCATCCGCCGTATTCCCATGATCACCATGGTAGAAATCGGAAACGAGTTCTCCATCACCTTCCTGCAGAACTTCGAGACCTCCAAGTACGCCGACGCCATTGCCGAAGAAATGGAACGTCTGGGCATCACCGTGACCCTCAAGAAAAAGCTCTCCAGCCGCGGTCATGCCCCTGTGGAATACAAGCGCTACTACGGCCTTCCGGAACCCCAGTTCTGCGAAGACGACCCGGTAGAAACCGACTCCTTCGAAAGCCGCATCAAGTGCAAGGCCCTTAAGAGCAAGGTCCGCTCCTCAAGAGAAGCTTCTAGCTACATCGAGAAGGGTATGACCCTGGGCGTCTCGGGCTTCACTCTTTCGGGCTACCCCAAGAAGGTGGCCAAGGCCCTTGCCGCAAGAGCCAAGATGGGCGAAAAGCTGGACCTGACAGTTTATTCCGGCGCCTCCCTGGGCGACGAGTTCGACGGCCTTTTGGCACGTGTCGGCGCCCTCAAGTGCCGCATGCCCTACCAGACCAACGCCGACCTACGTAACGCCATCAACGAAGGCAAGATCAAGTATGTAGACATGCCCCTGAGCCTTATGTCCAAGTGGGTCCGCAGCGGGTACCTGAACCACATCGACGTGGCCCTGGTAGAGGCTAGCTCCATCGACGAACACGGCAACATCATTCCCACTGCTTCTGTGGGCGCTACCGAAGCCTATGTGGCCTGCGCCGACAAGGTCATCGTGGAAATTAACACCTCCGTTCCCGAAAACATCAAGGGAATCCACGATATCTACATGACGGAACTGGCCCCCAACACCAAGCCTATCCCGCTGACCAAGGTGGCAGACCGTATCGGGACGCCCTACATTCCTTGCGATCCGTCCAAGATCGTGGCCATTGTGCATAGCGACATTCCCGACTGCGGCATCCCCGATACCGCCGGCGACGAAGATTACGACAAGATGAGCGAGAACCTGATCAACTTCCTGGAAAAAGACGTGGAAGCAGGCCGCCTCTGCAACCCGTTGCCGCCTATCCAGGCAGGCATCGGCGCCGTTTCCAACGCCGTGCTTTCTGGCCTGCAGAAGTCCAAGTTCGAACACCTGACCGTCTATTCCGAAGTCATGCAGGATTCCCTGGTAGACTTGATTGAAAGCGGTAAGGTAGACGCGGCTTCTTCTACCGCCATCACCATGTCCAAGGAAAAGATGAAGGCTTTCTTCGAGAAGCTGGATTCGGTGAAGGATAAGATTGTGCTCCGCCCCATGGAAATCAGCAACAGCCCCGAAGTCATTCGCCGTCTGAACGTGATTGCCATCAATACCATCATCGAGGCGGACCTTTACGGAAACACCAACTCCAGCTACGTGGGCGGAAGCCGCCTCATGAACGGCGTGGGCGGTTCCGGAGACTTCTGCCAGAACGGCGGTCTTTCCATTTTCATCACCAAGTCCACTGCAAAGAACGGCAAGATCTCTTCTATCGTTCCGCTGGTAAGCCACATTGACCATACCAGCAAAACGGTGCAAGTCATTGTGACGGAGCAGGGCGTTGCAGACCTTCGCGGACTGAACGTCATCGAGCGTGCGCACGCCATCATCGACAACTGCGCCCACCCCAAGTTCCGCCCGGCCTTGAAGAAGTACCTGGAAAAGGCAACCGTACTCTCGGACTACCCGGCGTACCCCTACAGCATGGAAGCCGCTCAGATGTTCCACAGCGAAATCTGATAGCGGTCAAACAACACCTAAAACAAAAAGTGCGGACCCTGGTTCGCATTTTTTTGCGCGTATAGAATATTTGGATTCTCGGAGGAAACTCGCAGGGACTAACAGTCACAAGAGTTTCCATTTGCAGTAACAGAACTCGCCTGAAGTAAATGCTCTTGCCAGCAAAAGCGTTTCTAGCCAAAATCACCGCTTGTTTTTGACTGAGATGTGTGCATTCCGAGAGAGCTGTCGAACGAAGTGAATCAGCGATCGAGGGATGTACACATCGAGGGAAAGAAATATTAAGAAAGAAGCTCTGTCAAGATGAAAAAAAGATCCCCGCCTGCGCGGGGATGACATGAAAGCGCGGAGGCGAACTTACTTACCTACAGTAGGTTCGGCGACCTTCCAGGCGGAAGCCTCATAACCCATGGTGTTGAAATTCGTGCGCTGTAGGCTCTTGCCAAAGCCATCCGTTTCTTCCATACCCTTCCAGGTATCGGAATAAAGCGTCGCGTCAGACCAGTCGTAGTACCACTGCACCAAAGAAGTGTTCAAGTCGGGATTAGTCTCGTCGGGCGTCACATCGTCGTAATCGAAGGGCTGTTTTACAGCCACCGTTTCACCACGGTTCGAAAGCTTACCCTTGTAGAGGCAAATCTGCACATCACTTGCAACCTTGTAGTCGGCACGGATAGCAGCCGTATCCTTCACCAAGGAATCCGAAAGCAACAGCACCCTGCCCCCTGCCGGAATAATCGTTCCCGAGGAGAATTCCATGTTGATGCCTTCCACCTTCCAGCCCTTGCTCTTACCGGCCTTGGTCACATACAGGTTCACCGCCGTATCGGCCTTGTTCACAATCTCCATAAATTCGAACGGCACCGTGCCACCTTCCATGGGGTGGTAGTAAATCTCGTCGATAAAGAGGGGGCCCACCTTCAGAGCTTCGTTTGCAGCCCCCTTGGTAGCCTTCTTCATGGCTCCCTGAGCCGTAGAGCCATCGCTCACGTCTACAATACCACTGCTCAGGTTGCTGGCCGCAAGAAGCAGGCTAGCTTCGCCACCGGTTTTCTTGCCATCGACAACTTCGTACAGGTAATAAGAACCGCCCTTGGGGTTCAAGATGATTTCTTCGCCGAATATAGAAGCATCATCAGCCGGGAGCACCAGGTATCCCTTGGCAGGAACTGTTCCCTTCTTGATGGTCCAGGCCATTTTCTTGTACTTGGATTCAAAAATCCAGCCCGTCACATCTACATCCTTATCGCCAGAGTTGTAAAGTTCAACCCAGCCGTTATCCGTTCCCAGCACAAAGGGCTGGATTTCGTTCAAGCGAACCGTAATGGGAGACACATACTCATCAGCCGCACCAGGGTTACCCCAAGTCTTCTTGCTGGCGGCCCAGGCACTAGCCTGACTCGGGTTTCCGCCCACAAACACAAGGCTGCTGCCGTTTCCATCGGCAAGGCTCGGCCAAGGAGGTTCCTTGCTGAAGGCACAGCTCACATCGCCCGCACCCGTCAGCTTCACGTCAATGACGTCACCTTCGTTAGAAAGCTTGGCGATGGAATCGGTTTTTACGTCCTTTTCCCAGGGGCCAAACAGACGACCTTTGAAATCCTTGTAGGTCTTCTTGAACAGGTCGGGGTCGTTGGTCACCACGATGTATTCGTTGGTATCCAAGGGTTCCGCAGGGAAATAATAAGTCACCGCCCCGTCTAGATGGAGATTGAAGTAGGCCATGTCGCTCATGGCAGACCCGCCGATAATCTTCAGTTCCACCCATTCAAGAGCTGAATTTTCGGGAGCGTTGTACATGACTTCGGTAATCATCACATAGGCGCCGCCTGCCTCGGTGGAATTCTGGTCGTAGCCGCTGTCTTCGCCCTTCGGGTCATCACCGCTGCTAGAAGAACTGTCGGAACAAGCCGAAAACAAGCCAGCCATGGCAAAGGCTGCCACCGCACCTACTATAGACCATTTTTTCGAGAGCATAGAGCCTCCCTTTTTTGCGGACACACCGCCATTAAAAATTTCCCGCGAGCCTAGTCCAATACGGGTCCTTGAAATCCTTGGGATGTTCGTAGACACGGGACCATTCCGCGGCAGCATTTCCGAATTTAGAAAAACCGCCCTGACGCAGGTTCAAAAAGCGAATCAAATCAATCATCCAGAAGGGCACCTGGGAACAGGGGCACTTCAGTTCCAATACCGCATCGCAACCCGGCTTGAAGAACCGGGGAATTCCCGTAGAATGCATATAGTGCGGGTCTACGGTATAGTCAAAACCAGTCTCTTCCCTAAACCGCATGCCCGTATCGATAGTCACACGGGAGTATTCCTCGCGAAGGCCGAACCAGGCGCGGCGTTTGTACTGGGTCAAAAGCCTCGGGTGAGCGTTATGCAGGTGGGTCTTGTACAGAAAATCTTTCAGGTACTTGCGGTCCGTATCGCTCTTGCAGGGCCAATCCTCGGGCTTCATGTTCCAGACTTCGCCGGGGCTGATCCCCTTAATGGTAGCACGACTCTTGTAGCAAATTTCCTTCACCTTACGCTTGCTTTCAAAGTGGAAGGTTCCGTCTTGTGCCGGGTGCTCCCCATAGGTGCGGATACGCATGTTGAAACGGTCCAACAGCCTCGCCTTTTTCCAGCCAAGGAATGTCCAACGGTCCGAATCCAGGTAAAGGTTGGTAATCCAGTAAAAATGTCCCGGCGTAATCTGGGAATAATGGTCTTCTTCGCAATAAGGCGAAATGAATTCGCCGATACGGTCCGCCCATGCCACAGGAATGTGGTACTTGAGCTCGAAACGCTCCAACAGGCTAAAACCGCGGGCTTCGGCCATTACTTGAGGCCCTCCCGCAGGTGGTTTTTCACATTGGGGTTCGCAAAGATTCCCGTGTATGTCAGCAGGACCAGATACCGTTCAAAGATATCGTATTCCAACTTCAAGGCCTTCAGGTCGCTTTCCAGGGCGCTCTCGCGGGCACGCAACAGCAAAAGCGGGTCCGCCCCTGCGGACTGGGCAAAGTCCTCAAAGAGGTTCCCGGCATTCACCTTCTCCACAAAGTCCTTCTGCACCTTCCACTGGGCCACCAGAGCCACGATTTCTTCGGACAGGCGGGAAACCTTTTGCGTCAGGGTGCGCACGGCATCCAGGTAATCACTTTCGGCGTCCAGTTCGTCAACCTGGTTGCGCAAGGCGTTTCCGTTGTTGTCGTCCAAGAAAGGGAGCCTTATGGCCAGGTTCACAAAGAACTTGTCCTTCAGCTGACGGTCATCCTTGTCTGGCACCAGAAATTCTGCCGTACCGTCGCAGTTGATGGAAGAGCATCCCGTCTTGTCCAGCCAATCCTTGTAATAGTCGTTGTAGGCACCATAGGGGCCCACGTCGCCGGCATCCAGTTCCTTGTACTTTTTCATCAGGGATTCAATCTTCAGGGAATAGCCCACGCCGATATGGGAAATAAAGTCATTGCCCTTGGCCAAATCCCGCTTGGACTTGGCCTGTTCGTATTCCATCTTGGACTTTGCCTTCATGACTTCGGGGAACTGCTCGT
Organism: uncultured Fibrobacter sp.; assembly: GCA_946186895.1. Classification (GTDB taxonomy): domain Bacteria; phylum Fibrobacterota; class Fibrobacteria; order Fibrobacterales; family Fibrobacteraceae; genus Fibrobacter. The sequence continues at coordinate 31,393 of CAMHOW010000012.1, read as the reverse complement.
TTACCGAAATACCGTCTTGCAGTCCCTTGGCAAGTTCATCCATGGTCGGGAGCCACGAGGTGTCCAGGCCCACGGAATCGAAGTCCGGCACCCAAGACTTGAGCTTCAGTTCCGCATCTTTCATGGCGGTGCTGTCTCCCAGGAGTTCTGCACGGCGGGCGGATTCCTGCTCCAGGGCCACAATCAGGTCCTGAGAATTGAAGGTCTCGCTCCCAGCCTTCAGGTGGAGCACTTCGATGCGGTCCAGGTTCACCTGGTAGAGCTGCTTGTCAATTTCGGCAATCTTCCGGCGGATGACATAGCGGAGCGCCCGCTCGTAACGGTCGTAAAGCAGGTACGAACGGTCCACCGCCAGTCGGGCTTTCTGGTAATCCCGCAGGGTTTCGTACTGGCGCTTGTCCGCAGAGCCTATACCGAAGGACTTCGGCTTGAGACGCAGTTCAAAGTCGTGCTTGGCAAAACTGAAACCGTCCAGCTGGTAACGGAATTCCAAGTTGTCCCACAACTTGGTTCCCACATCCTGGGAAGCCGCCTGGGAGCGTTTCTCCGACGTCTGGTAAACCGGATCCTTATCTACGGACTCCACCAGTTGCTCCCAGGTCAAGGGGGCGGCAACGGCGGCAGCGGAAAGGATTGCCGCAAAAGACGCAGTAATAAAAAGCCTATTATCGTACATTCACAAACCTATACATTACTCATCACTCATTACCCATTACTCATCGCCGCTGCCGAAAATGGCTTCCATAATCTGGGTCGCCAGGTCCTTGATCTTGCCTTCTTCGGAAATGGCCACCATCTCCCCCAGCAAGAAGGAATTGTCTTCAGGAATCTTGATGGTCACTTCGCGGCCATACACGGGCATGTCGGGCATTTTCCACATGCGGTCCGGGAACACCACGATACGGCTAGAAAGACCGACCACTTCGCCCTTGATGGGCTTGCCCTTGCCGCCCAGAGTGCGGATCTCTACATCTTTGCCCAGGTTCATGCGCTGGTAGACCTGCTCGTTGATATAGCCGCGGATTAAAGATGGGGACTTGTGGGTCAAGGTCACGATAGGCGTAAAGCTGGAAACTTTTTCCCCTTCACGCACATTCACGCTGCCCACCACCCAGCTTTCCTTGGCGATTTGCACCAGATCCGCCTGTTCCATTTTGAGCTGTTCCAGTTCCTTGTGCAAGGTGGCGGCCTCGGTGGCGCCGCTTCTCCGCTGGAGACTGCGGCTTCCCTGCAAAAGAGCGATCTGCTCGTTGGCGTTTTTCTCGGCCAGGGCCAGTTCGTCTTTCAGGTTCTTGATCTGCATGACCATGCCGTCGTTGCCACCGGCCTTGGCGTTGTTTCCGCTCAGGCTTTTCAGCTTAGAAGAAATTTCCTTGTTCTTCTGGTATTCCGTTTCCAGCCTGTTGATTTCAAACCGAAGTGCCGCACTGCGGGTAGCGAGGTCAGCCTTTACGGAAGCCACACGCTGGTCGATATCCGCCTTGTTCAGGCTGCTACGGCCCTCGATGGCGTCCAGTTCCCGGGTCACTTCGTTGATGCGGAGCGTCAAGTCGGGGCGGTTCAGTTCCACGATGGTGTCACCCGCCTTGATTTCTTGACCGGGCATCACATGAACCTTCACGATTTCGGTAGCGCTAGGCACGCTGATGATGGTCTCGGAAGCCTCCGCGATGCCCTGGAACAGGGCGACGTTTCCCTGGTAAAAATACCCTAGACCCACCACAGCCACTACGGCCAGAATCCAGGCGATAGAAAGCTTGCGCTTGTAAATAGAAGAAATGAGGAATGTGTTTTTCAAAGCCATTTTCGTTCCTCCCCTACATGTCCGTGGTGGCGTCCTGCATCATGAACTGGATGTCAGAAAGCCCCTCCACCTTGGAGAGTTCCGCAAGGACTTCGGCCGCAGGCTTAGACGCCTTCAGCTTTATCTGGTAAGCAACGTCTATGCGCTCGCCGCCATTCACCTCCCGCATGGTTATCAAGATAAACGTCTTCAGGTTTTTCCGCAAAATCTTTTCCGTTTCCAGGCGGGGTTCCGATGTATTGGGCATGGCAAAGCGGAGCATACCGTCAAAGAAATGCTTGGTGCCAAGACCCGTGCGGGAAAGCAAGAAGGCAACGACACAGAAGGCCAAAGTTCCGCCTACGGCAGCACCCCAGGCATACACGCCGCAACCGATGCCAGCGCCCAAGGCCGCAAAGATGAACATAATGTCGCGGGGGTCCTTGAAGCTGGTGCGGAAGCGGACAATGGAAAGGGCGCCCAGCATTCCGAGACCGCGGCCCACGTTGTCGCCGATAGCCTGCATCACGGTAGCGGCCACCACCGAACTGAGCACCAGGGCCTGCACATAGTTCCTGGAGTAGGAAAGTCCCAGGAAAGTCCGTTCGTAGGTCCAGCCGATAATGGACGAAAGCACAAAGGCCAACAAAAGCGTATAGGCCAGGGTAATAATGGTAGCGTTTGCCGTACTGGACTGAACCGCCAATAAATCAAGCATAGGAACTCCGTTGTTTTTACTTCTAAAAGATACTTTATTAAGCGGGGATTTCACCAGAAATCAGGGTAAAAATTCATTAAACAAAAAACAGTTCGGGGCATAAAATCCCATAGCGGGAACAAATCTCCCGAATTCTAAACAAAAAGAAACAAAGTCCCCGTATTCACCCCTACTTTGTAAAAAAAATTAGGGTTTGTAGTATACAGAGGGGGCCCAGTCACAGCCTATTTCTATCCATTGAAGCACGGCTTGGTCGGTTTGCCCAAGATTTTTGTTGTATCTGTAGCTTTGATAAAGGTCTCTCACTCCTGTTTTGTATTCGTTACGGCGAAATCTAAGCAATGGATACATGCCATCACAAAAAGGACATGCGTCTAGGCACACCTGTAAAAGAGAATCTGAAACATATATGGAATCTTTCGCAAAAAAACAGTAATCCAAAATCAATTCTATTTTTTCATGATTCAAAGTAAAGCCGCCGTCCTCATAAGACATGCGGTTCATCACTTCCGGCAGAAACATCTTATAAACCAAATGAACAATGTTTTTTTCGGAGTCCTCTATTTCAACATCAACTACTCCTGAAGAATCCGCTAAAATCAACATGTTGTCTTCCATAGCTCTTTCCGTTCCCTTAAGCATATCAATATCATCAAAGAAAATCACATAAACACCATAATATAGTGGAACGTCGTTCCTTCCAGAATAAGACCTATCAGAAACATAAGACAATATTCCGTGTGAGGAGTCCCCCTTTGTTTTTACTCTTACATCAGAAAAATCCATAGTTCCGTTGTGATATATATAGGCATTTCTATTCTCACTCCGGCCGTGCGCCAATCCCAGAGCCGCTAGTCCACACTCATATTTTCCAAATCCCTTATAGTAGCACTTTTCAGAAAGAAGCAACTTCTGCCCGTTGGTAAATAGAAAGGGACCCTCGATATTGACATCATGCACTTCGTCATCCCGAACAGGATCAGGACCCCACCCCAATAGCCCACAGGATGAAAATAAAAATACAAATACAACAACAATGGGCAAAAAAAATTTCATAGGTTTCCATTACTGTAATAAAACACTCTATTACCTTCAGAAAAAAAATGAATGTATTGATCGTATTCGAGAGGCTTTCTTTGAATAGGATTTTCCCTTTCATCATACGAAAAACTTTTTTCTTTGTTTAGGCGCCCCCCAAACAGGGGGGGGGATTGAACAAGAGGTAAAAACGAGCCATAAACCACATCAGATTGTGCGGCGCACTTTTTTAGAATTGAATTAGGGATGAATTCGCTTTCATTGATGGAGTCAAGTGTTATTTTTTCATAAAAGCAGGAATCTTTCACAAAGGTAAAGAACGGATTGTTTTTTTTCAAGGTAACGCCCTCATCATTCCAAACAATATAGTCCTTGGAACGATGCACCTGCATTTGGTAATTTATATGTATGTGTTTTCCCGCGGCATCCGTCAATTCAAACTCCACGACACCATCATCATCCGCTTCTATCAACATCGGACTATTTTTTTGCATAATTTGCCTCCCAAACTCGTTTTCTTCTACTTCTAAACATTCTTTCTCAAAGAAAGATGTATCCTCATTCAAACATATACCCCAAAATGGCGATACAGCGGTTATTGGTCTATGAGATCCACTTGAAAAGTATTCACTATAAGGACTTCTACTTCTAATCAGCACATATGATAATATGGAATGCAAAGAATCTTTTTTTGTATGTATCTTGGTTTTCGAAAAATCAGTGTTATCATAATAAATTCCACCATCCCCAAAACCAACGCCATATGCGAACAAACCACATTTGGGCAACATTTGTCCATCTATGTAAACACAGGACTCAACAAAAAAAACAGGCCACTCATAATCAAAAAGAAAAGCTCCTGATATGTCGTGTTTGTGCCGTAGAGATTCTTCGCCACTACTGGGATTATCTTCCCCGCTGCAGCACCAAAGCAGCACGCACAACATTATGGCAAATATTCCACGCATTTTACCTCAGCAATAGTAAGGGAATGTGGGGAAGATAAGCACCCCTTGCTGAATCGGCATGGTAATTGCCATTCAAGTCGATATAATGATACTTGTTCCCTGACACAAATAAGTTCTTCGTCTGGCCCCCTCCAGGAGCCGTTATGTTTCCGCCAATCGGTCTTAACTCCCAGTATCCGTCATTATAGCTCGCCAATAGAATTCCATTGGTTGTTGCATGGACCTTGACATTCTCCACCACATTGCCTACAGTAATTTCTTGGCCATACGGAGCAACAACGATTCTCTTACTGCCCTCAGGATTTTCAAAACACTGGTGATTTAAGGGGCAGTCTTTTTCAGTCTTATTCATTCCATTGCCATCAACGTCATAAGCCATTACATATGTCCATGCGTTGGAATCATAAATGCCATATGGCCACAAGTGCAAAAAACTAACGGTGTCTCCCGTTTCGGTAACATCTACTTCATAATCCGTCCTCGTCCCCTCTTGCCTTATCTTATCTTCATTATTAGAACTAGGTAAGGCATTCAGACAACTCAAATCAGAACCATATATTTTTAGCCCGTCCTGTACCAGGGTTTCCCATGAGTTTTTGGGTGAATTTACTAGCCATACTGTTCCTTTTACACTGGGTCTGTCAATAACCCAAAGAACACCTTCATAGTACATTATCGTCCGCTCATTGGTCACTACAGAATCCCGACCGCTCACTTTGGGCGTTAAATGAATTGTTGTAATTGAAATTCCCTCATCTCCAGCTAAAAAATCAGAACTCGTCGTATCTGCCGAAGACCCGCCATAAGTACGGTAATCGTCTACACTATAGCCAAGGCTATGCATTGTCCCAATTAACACATCTGGAACAATATGCCAGATAGCACCAACTTCATCTCCTGAAAAATCCTTTGCCTTTTGGACTATTTCACTTTCTCCAACAAGTTGATTTCCTAACTCCATGCTCTTGTCAATACATTCTTCAGCAGTCCCATTCCCCCAGGTTGCGCAATATGCGCTATCCCCAAACAAAGCAAGTACATTATGGCTATAGTGTCTGGTAACATCAACAGACTCATCCCAACGTTCGCTAAATCCCTTATATCCACGGTCCTGTATCAGGAACCCCTTCTTGGAACTAGACAACGTTATGGAAAGGTTGTCCTGCTGGTCATGCGCCTGTCCGTTTTTCCACAAGTCTCCATTCTCTGCTATAATGGAAAGAGCTACAGTATCCGAATCTGCAGAAACAGCTGTAATCAGTCCGACCCCGTCCTTGAACGAGCCCCATAGTTTTCTCCCGTCATTTAAGACTGAATCGGGATTGCCATACGCACGCCAGAAATCATTAGCTTCCTGACTTTGTTTCCAATATGTATAATTTTGCCCATTGATAAACGATGGAAGCCGGTCATACTTACCATTCCACATAGACGGCAAGCCAAGAACCATCATCGGCAACATTTTTGTCGCATCCAACAACGGATACTTCTTGGCAAAAGCTCCAAATCTAGAAGACAAGTTCCTGTCTCCTAGATTACTATATATTTTTCCCCACACCAAGTAGTCAGGGTTGTAAGTACAGCCGTCATCAACCTCGACAGGCACCAGTCCAATATCCTTGACAGGCCTCGACATCTCTAGCACATATTCCGCAGACTTCAGAAATTTCGCTTCTATGTTCAAGGTCTTATTTTTCTGTCTGTAAGCCTCCTGCAAGACAGCAATTGCATATGAAACCTCGTCCCATATATACTGGGAATACCCCATTCCCTCCGAAAAACCCCCATTTTCTCCATAATTCCGGTTCAACCCCTTGTCCATATCCTTCAGGTTATTCTCCGTCCCATAATGGATAAACTCAAAAAGAGCCAAAGCCGCGTTGGCTTTGATACTTATGTTGTTATACCCATAAACAGGGCTTGCGAGTTGAAGCCAGGTCATGATGCCATTATAAGCCTTAACGTAATTAATTAGAGATAATGGACGGAACTCACTCTTGTCAAGCCAGGCCAGCAACGAAATTCTCAACATTGTTGATGTCATTTTTTGCAGCCAATCATCCTTTTCTGACTGCAAGTCAGAAAAAGGATTGAAATCTATTGTACCACTAATAGCCTGCATAATGTTTTGAGAAACGTCTTTTGGAAGAGAATTGGACAACATAAAATCATGCGTATACTCCGCCAGATAAGCTCCAAAATCAACTAGGTCATTTGCCCGATCAATCAATCCATAACCAGACAGCCACTCTTTACACGCCGTCGATACATTCCCAGATTGGACATTTCCCCATGCGGTACACATTTCATAGAACAACGATGCCTCTATGTTCGTCGACCCATACAGGCTTTCAACCAATTTAACAAGGTACATCGCATCTTCTATCAGTACATCCTCCGTCTGGAAATAGTCCGTGAACAGATTGGCCTGGCCACCTCCGCGTGTAGCATCGCGAATGAAGGTCTTGCCGAAATCGTCGGACATATAGAAGGAAAACCTCCTTGAATAGTCGGGGTTCAGTCTTGAATAAATCAAGTCCGCCAATACCACATCAAGGTTTCTAGCGGTCGTTCCCCATTTGTCCGAATAATCATTTATAGTGTCTATTCTCTGAAGGTCTCCATTTGCAAGATTCTTTATTTTTTCCACAAGCGTTGTATTACCCAAGGAAACCGCATTCGTATCAAACAGGGGAACCGAGCCCTGTCCCAGGGACCAGTCGTTTGGGAAAAAGCCGTCTATCGCCGATTTCAAGGGAGACCAGTCCCCGCACATGACACTGACGAAACTCTTGTACATCCCGACAAGGCCATCGGTTAGTCTAACGACAGTGGTCGCGGCTCCATTTACAATTACCTTGACGATGCTAGTCTTTTTATCCTCAAGCCAATCAAATATGTCAAGCGTAACATCAAGACCATCTTCAATGCCTGACCATATATCCGAATACCAACTAAATGAAGATGCCCTGAAGTAGGCAACATTGTCCACAATGCTGTCAACAGCTATTTTCTCCCACCTGCTCTCGGATTCCAGGAAATGGGCAAAGTAAACGGAATCCCTGCCTCGGTGGTATTTGAATGTCAATGGTATAGCCACCGATATTACCGTTCCCGGAATGTTGTTCGCCTTGATGTCGTAGACACTTCCGACCAGGTCTCCCGTTTCATATAAGGCCGAAATATTTGTTGGCAGAATTCGACTCACCTTTATCTGCGGCACCTGCCTATCCACAAAAAGACGTCTGTCATAGGTAACGGAACCACGGGCATAAGACAACCGTACGGAATCCGCGGACAAGGCCGTTTCGTTTGCTGTAACATCTGCCCAGGACAAATCCTCTGTCCCGACCCACCATTTTAGTCTGACAGTCCGGCTACACGGGAACGCCAGCTCAAACGAAGGACTGTATCTAGTCCTCCTTTGGACAACCACCGTCTCTGTCCATCCTGACAGTTGCACCTCTTCTAGCCCCGCGTAAAAGCCCCCATCCAACTCCCTTCCATCCAGGGGTTCTATTTGGATATAGATTGCATTATGAGCGAAATCAGGAAGGTTCGAAATCCGGAAAAAAGCCTCCGTTCCGGAAAAGGCATAATTGCCATTAAGTGTGTCTAGATTTATGTAGTCCGCCTCTCTTTCTGCAATTACGGAATCGACCCAGTCGTTCCTCGCCTTTATTACCGAGTCCATCGGGTCGTCATTGGCAACACATATCGAGTAGTCCGAACCATTGTCTACCCACCACTGGATGGGAAGCCTTTGCGATTCTCCAGAAAACCGTATCAGCGTTGAACTGGTCAATTCAAAGGAGACCTGGCGGTAGTACGAATCAAGCCTGTGCTTACAACCATTTACTTTCAAATATCCGGATAACTGGAGCGACGGTGATGAGTTCACCCCCAGTACCACACGCGAATAGCTCCACCCCTGGGGAAAGTTTTCCAACGAAAGCGTATCACCGTCTTCTACATCGACAACAGTCCGGGCGTTATAAGGGACTTGAATAACCTCCGCAACAGTCCATATCGGAGACAGGAAGACAATCGCCAGAATTTTATGGAGAATCTTCTTCATGCAGGCTTTACTTGTGAACCGTTATGGCCTGAATCGGGCAATACATATATGCCGGTTTGCCTTCATTATCCACGTTCGTGCAACATTTGGCATTATCAAACGCGCTGCACGATCCGGCAAAATTTGTGCTACTGGAAAAGTTCGGGAAAATGACATTCAGCCGGTCCTGAAAGGCGAATCCAGTCTGTGCCAGGGCCTGAATGGCATTGTAATCCGGACTCGCCGATGTCACATAGAAGCGCATCTTGTAGTTTTTTCCACCATGTGCAACGCTTTCGCCGTTGTCAATAAAGAATAGGCCATGCGTCTGCAGACCTACATGGTAACTTGTCATGCTATATTGGCACGAAGTTGACGGCATGCCCGGATTGGGATTCTGGTTTTCAGAATCGCAAGGTGCAGAAAAAACAACACCCGTCAAAACAAGCGGAATTATAAATCCTAAAATGCTTTTCATTTTCACCTCGCTTGGATCTATGAATGCTTATAAAAGATATAAAAAAGCCCCAGAACGAGTCCGGGGCCGTATCAAAAGCTATGCGTATGGTATTACTTCGCGACGGCGGAGTCGACGACTTCGACCTTAGCGGCCGTATCGGCGCTCACGGCAACCGTAGAGTCGGCGGCAACAGCAGCGGCCGTGTCAGCAGCAGCTGCGGGAGCAGCGGCAGGAGCTTCCACCACCTTCTCAGCGGCAACAGGAGCAGCCGGGGCGGCTTCAGCGGCCTTAGGAGCCGGCGTACCGAAGAAGTTCACCTTGGCAAGGAAAATCATCATGATCCAAGACACGATCAGGCCGAGGATACCCATGACCACGCCGGTAATGGCCATGCCACGCGTGTCAGTATAACCCGTAGCGTGGGCAAGTGCATTAGGCGGCGTAGAAATCGGCAGGCTCATGCCCAGAGAGCTTGCGAAGGCCACAGAAACCAACAGGGCGGTCACGCCACCCAGGCCGACCAGGTTGTCCTGGCAGGCAATGCCCACGGCGCAAAGAATCGGAACAAGCAGGGTGGCCGTAGAAGTATGGCTCATGAAGTTCGCCATGAAGAGGCAGATAATGCCGCAGCCAATCATCAGGGCCAGCGGAGACCAGCTTGCAAACGGGATGGTCTTGATAAGGTGGGCGGCAAGACCCGTAGCGTTGAGGCCAACGCCCAGGGCAAAGCCACCGGCCACAAGCCAGAGCACGTCCCAGCTCATGGCGTTCAGGTCTTTCTTGGTAATCACTCCGGTCAGGGCGAACACGGCCATAGGAATCATGGCGATGGCATTGTCGTTGATACCGTGGACATTCTTACCGGTCACCCACAAAATCACGCAAAGGACAAAGGTAATGTAAACGATGATTGCCTTGGGGCTGGTGTCGAACTTGCCGGCCCCTTCGATGTTCAGGACCATCTCTTTCATCTTGATGGGGTAAATCTTGAGAAGAAGAAGCCAAGCCACCACCATGAGGATAATCACGTAGGGGATACCGAAGGCCATCCACTGACCGAAGGTCACGGGATTTGCTACCAGGTCGCCGCGAGCCACGGCGTCGTTCAGGGCACCGAGGGCGATAGCGTTAGGAGGCGTTCCGATAGGGGTACCCATGCCGCCGATGTTGGCGCCAAGGGGAATGGCAAGGGCAAAGGCGGCCTTACCGCGGTCATCGGGTTCAAAGAGCTTGAGCACCGGGGCGAGGATGGCAAGCATCATGGCGGCGGTGGCGGTATTGCTCATGAACATGGAGAACACGGCGGTAATGAGCATAAGGCCCAGAAGCACGAACTTCGGGTTCTTGCCGAAGGGCTTCAAAAGGACGCGGGCCAGGTTCAAGTCCATCTTGTACTTGGTGGCTGCAGCAGCGAGGAAGAAGCCGCCCAAGAAAAGCATGATGATGGGGTTTGCGAAGGTGGCCATGATGGACTTGTGGCTGATCATGGTCACGCCGTCCACCCGGAAAGGCGTCAGGGAAGAGTCGGACATGGTCACGATCATGAGCACGATGACCAGCACCGACGTGGACCAAATCGGGAACGGTTGGAGAATCCAGAAAAGGGCGGCCATCACAAAAACGCCGATGACGCGAATTTCGAGGGGATTCAAGATTCCCATGGGGCTTGCGGCATCGAACCCGAGGGATTCGTAGGGCAAGAAGAGGGCGACAATCGCAAGGATCGACGCGATGATGAACTTGATGAATTTAGCCTTTGTCATAGTGGGCCCAAATGTAGAAATTATGGGCCCCGGTGGCAATGAAAAAAAGCCCCCGATTTAGGCGGGGGCTACTTTGTAAGTCAAATGTAAGCGACAGCCCTATTTCACAGCAATGGAGCCGGCGGCCTGCTTGCTGCCCACGCGGACACGGACCATATAGAGTCCAGACCTCGGGGCCTGCAGGGTCATGGCGTTAGAGCCAGACACGGCGGTTCCAGAGGTCGAAGACAGGACCTTGCCCTTCATGTCGAGAATCTCTACGTAGGCCTTGGCACCGGCCAGGCTTTCGGAGACCTGGAAGCCCACCTGGAGGGAATTACCCGCCTGGAAGGCACGGAGGCCGTTCAGCTTCTGGGCCACAATGGTACGGGCGGAGGGTGCCACACGGACTGTCGCCGTCTTGGCGAGGCTTCCGATAGCCACCTTCAGGGTATCGTTCTCGGCCATCTGGGTGGTGGTGCCGTCCACTGTCACGAACACCTTGAGGCCTGCGGCCCTCAGGTTCTCGATACCCTCGAAATGCAGGTAACCTGCACGATCGCCAGAGGCATCCAGAGAAACAGTCCATTCGTAGCTATCGCCAGAGGCCGGCTTGAAGGACTTGGCCAGGGCCTTGTTGCCTTCCTTGATGGACAGGTTCACGCGGTCACCCATGCCTGCAGGAGGCTCTTCAGAGTTCCATCCAGATTCGGCGACACCCATAATGTTCCAGCCGTCGCGCTTGCCCTTGGCATCGCGCAACACGGCACGGATAGCCCAACCCTTATGGTTGGAGGCCAACTCTACCGTCTTCTTCAGAGGCTCCACCAGGGAATCGTTGCCATCCTCGTCAACCTTCGATACAAAGGTGGGCTTGGCGGGCAGCTTCCACTGGCTCGGGCCCTTGACCTTTGCCCACACGGCTGCATAGGGGCCGACCACATCTACTTCTTCGTAAGAACCCGTGCTGTCATTCCAGCTCCAGAATTCTACATCGGGTTTTTCGGTAGCGGACTTCTTCTTGTCCTGGTTTTCACCATAGAGATCCACAGCCCAGCCGTAGGGGTTCGCCACCATGTTCCAACCGGTGTAGACGCTGTCCATGGTCCAAACCACAGGGTCCTTAGGCGGATTCATGTCGTTCCGGAGCACAAGGGGGCGACCCTTCAAGGAACTGTACCAGTAACCCGTCAGATTGTCGACTTCGTCTTCGTCCATCAATCTCTGGTAATGCCAGAAAGTACCATAGCTCTTGGTATCGTCCCACCAGTAGAAACGGATATCGTTATCCCAAGTCACGGAATCCATAACGACGTTAGAAAGCGAGAGCATCTGCCAACCATCTTCCTTGGCGACAATGGAGGACTTCACCTCGAAATCACGTTCGAACACATCGGAGGTCTTGCTGTTCTTGACCGTAGCCGTCAGCAGATAGTTTCCGGCACGCAGAGGGTAGTATTCCCAGGAATCCGTATAAGGCGTCTCCGTAACCGCAAGCACGGTATCCGCAACCACCTCGCCATCGTCGTCTTCTAGGACAATCTTGACAGATGCACCGGATGCACCGAACTCGTTCGTGGTAAACTTAAACTGCACGGCGCCACCGGAGTGCAGCAGCTCCGCCTTGGCAAACTTGGCCGGCGTGGGGTTTTCCGGCATAAAGTAAGCGGCGAAGGTTGCCTTGGCAATGTATCCCGAAAGGGTATCCCCTTCGTGGTACACGTACTGCTTGCCGTCCAGGGTCATGACCAAGGAATCCAAGATAAAGCCCTTTGCAGGCATTCCCACGACAACGAAGTCCGAGCCCTTCACGTAGTAGGGCAGCAACATGGTACTATCCTTGGCAAACTCATGCACCTGGGAATTGATGACCTTGCCCTTGGCATCGCGTTTCAGTTCCTTGAATGCCACAAGCCCGTTCTCAGAAACAGTCAGCTTAGCCTGCTTGTAACTAAGTTCCTTGACGCAAGTCTCCGCATCAACCCACGATGCGTACAAGGGGTACCGTTCCAGGCGCTTGCCATTTTGCCTATCCAGTTCATCCGATAGTGCAAAATTGAAGACTTCGTAAGCAACCGCCCAATTATCAGGCCTTATGTGTTCACAATTAGGATCACCCTCGCAATCGGGGTTCCAGTCGGCATCGCTGCCATCCTCCTGTTCTCTGGGATTAATCTTCTCGGAATCATCGTCCAGGGCAAGCTCAGAATACACCTTCCAGCCCTCTACACAGTTATCCTCGGTATAGACCCAGAACGGAAGGTCGATGGATTCGTCTTCGTCTTCGAGCTTGTAGACGCCCACGGAATCAGAATTTTCACCGTAGAACACATCCGCCTTGCCCGTCACGAATTGGATAGTAAACTTCTTGTAGGTATAACCGGCAGAGAACCACATGGTATAATCGGTAAGACCGAAACCACCAAGTCTCAGCGTATCACCTTCCTTGAGCTTAATAGTCGTCGGTTCGTCATCGTACTCACCCTGCTTCGAGAACAAGATGTCGCCATCGACTTCATAACCCGGATATCCATCGGCATATACTTCAAAGACATAGTCCAGGGAATCCGCATAAGGCACATACATACCGGTCACGCCTTCATTCAGAGATGTCGAAACATGCCGCAGGGTGTCTCCTCTCCATTTCTGTTGCAATACCACGTTACCCAAGGTGGACTTGTCCTCGATAACGGCATTATTCCATACTAACACCTGATTCTGATCCCCTTGGGCCATACGCGTACGGTTGGGCCAACCTCTACATTCGTTCGGATCTCTTTGCCAAACGGCATAAACCGTCAGCGACCTAGAGCCATCCTTATTCACGGTATAGGGAGGAACACCATAGACTCTCTCGTGCGCTTCTAAAAGCTTTTCCATTCCGTAAATTCCATCGAACAACGTGTCACTAGAAAAACGATTTGATTCAGGAACAAACGACCACAATCTCTGGCTACACGCATCCAGACTAAACAAGCCTATGCCATTATCCCCTATAAACGCACCAGACGCATTCTCTTTGGTATAGGTCCTTTTCGGGAAGGGATCCTCCTCCAGCCAACGATTAGCCACGTAGAAAGAACTCTTGTCCTGCATATCAAAATCGAAGGTCACTTGATAAGTAACGGTCTTAGTCCGCGGCAAGAAGCCTACGAAAACAGGGTACTCGAACCTGTATTCAGCTTTCTTTGCCAGTTCCAAGGCAGCAAACAGGTTCGTCAAGTCCAGGTTGCCATCCTTGTCCGCGGCCAGATAGCGGACATATTGGACGGTTTCCTCTCCGTTGGCCCTTATCTCACGTAAAATCTCGTCCGGAGATTCCAGAGCGGCCAAGGTGTCTTTGGGGAGCTTGCCTTCCATACGCGTATCGGCCAAAGCGCCCGTTACACCGACCACCCAATCGTCGGCAGAAGAGGCACTCAAATACCCCACCACCACAAGGGCTACAACATCGTCCACAGATTCCCACGCCGAAGACGGGTAATCGACAGTCACGTAAGGAGAATAAGGTACATTTTTCATCGTGCTGCTGACACCAGAAAGAGCATCCAGCACACTTTCCACCGACTCAGAACGGATGTCGAGGTATTCAGAATAGCCGAACAGCACTCGATCACCGCTGCCATCTACGCCCTTCACCTGGACATTGGCTTTCCCTTGATCAAAGCCATTCCCATGGAGGTCTGCCACAAACAGATAGCCACCGGGGGCGCTTGTGTTCGCAGACGGATCGTAAGTCGAAGGATAGTCACTGTAAACCACGTAGAGGGTGTCGCCATCGGAGAACTCCGAAAGGCCATCGGTAAAGAACCGGCCCGCGCTAGAGACGTCCACACTTGTGAAGGAACATAGTTCTACCGGCTCATCATATCCCCAGTCCGCTTCGTAGCAACCCGTCTTTTTCCGCAGGCTGAACTCGAAATACTGGTAAGCACCTTCGCGTTCGTTGTACACCGCAAGATAGGGTATCCTGCTCCAGACACTGTCACTGGTGATCTCCGTTACCGGATTACCCATGAAGTACGGATCACCGCCAAGAAGGTCGGCGTGAGACTCGGCGTAAGACTCCACAGGGGTGAACCAGTCTCCATTGGACGACTCCACAAAGCCGTAGAACACCTTCACAGATTTCTTCCCCGTGAGGGAAAGGTCAAAATCCGAGCCATATACAGAGGAGGCCTTTACCACAAGTGGCAAAGTCCTTCCGCTCTTGTCTTGATAGTTCCAATTGTAGTCGTTGTTGTCTACCTGTGCGGCGATTTCCGCCCAGGTAGTATTGGCAAGCTTGCCCGTGTAGTTGGTGAGAGCTTTCAATTTCGATCCATTCCTACTCAAGTCAACAGACACCTCAACATTATCCAAAGCCTCCTGGGTTGTCTCTGGCAAACTTGCATAAGTATTTTCGTCCACCGTAAAAGAAACCTGGTAGATAGGCTTAAGGCTTGCCGTGGCAAACACCGGCAGTCCGCTATTCACTCCGTCCTTGCGGGACCACTTCTGATAACCAGCGCTGGAAGACGGAATATTTAACTCAGTCGACGCTCCATTGAACCACCAGGCGAAAGAACCCGTCTTCATGGAATCCGGCGCCACATAACCGCCGTAATTGCTGCCGTCGAGCACCGCGCAGCGATAGCCGTAAGAAGGCCCCATATACACGGGGGTGTTTGAACTGCTACAGTTCGTAGGCTCTATCTTTCCGGAAATGGAGTTGCGGTAGTTGAGGCCGCCCCCCAGGGGGTGACTCCCTCCAAGGCTTCCATAGCCACTTATCCAATAGGAAGACAAATCATCACCATCCATGTACAGCCAGCCCACCACATTTTCTGCCTGGTAGTCGGTGATGCCGTAATGGTAGTTGTAGCCCGCATAATTTTCGTTGTCCACATTAAGATTCATTTCACCGGCAAGGAACCCCACATAGTAATCCCCGCCCTTATAGGAGATATCACCTGTGGTGTAGGTGTTGACTATGGCAACATCGGCGTTGTCGGCCGCCAAGGCTCCCACTAGACCACCTACATACCCATATATATTTCGGGGAGTTCCCGTAACGGGGGGTTCTTCGCAATCAGGGTCTTCGTCGTAGTCGCACACAGGATCCACCACCTCGGGCAACAGGGATATGGTCTCTACATCGGAATGAACCTTGAGGCCCGAAATACCCACATTGGTAATCTTAGCCCCTGAAGAGGCCTTACCGACCAAACCACCCAGACGAACAGTCAGGTTATCCGAATACTCATCATAACTGGATCCATCCATAGAAGAGGCAATCGTACCCTCGGCGGCAAAAATTTCCACGTTTTCGCCCGAAACCTTGTCGATTTCTACATTGCCCGCCACAGATCCAACCAAGGCTCCTGCATAGGCAGCCACAACCCTCACATTCTTGAGGGATACATTCGTTATGCTGGGCCAGGAATTGCCAAATTTACCGACCAGCACACCCGTCGGCACAGAATAGTAGGGGTCCTCATTCTCGACCCTGATATAAACGTTCTCGAAATTGAGGTCGTAAATAGAACCGCCACTCGTTTCGGAAAAGAATCCCACGCCATACGAATCACCAGAACCAGCCGCATCCTCATAATCCGCAGTGTACGCACTACTCAACGTATTCAACACAAAGCAGAGGTTCTTGATGGTGTTATTTTGGCCCTCAAGACCGTAACTAGACTTTGGCAAGGGCCTAAACGCCACAACGCAGGAACTGTCCGCATTCACACCGCCAAAATCAATGTCGGTAAGCAGTTTAATGCCACTATGGGCCGACTGCATTACACTTGCCAGATAGGAGAAGGCGTCTATACAGGTGTTCCCCGAACAGTGGGTTTCAATGGAGGTCGTATAGGCGCCATTGTCTTCATCATAGTAGTTTTCAACGGAAGTGTCGTACCATAGGTCAAAACAGGTCTCGCTATACGCCTCGCCATCAACTTTGCCTGGTTGCGGGTCATAACTGCTGGGCTGTTGGGACAAGGCTAGATGACTGCCATCGTCACCTCCAAACTGTACACAGAACTTTTTTCCGGGAACAGTCCCCGAACCGGTGTCCGCAGCGGCGACTGTAGTTGCCAGAAGTAGCAAAGCAAGGCCCATCAAGCTAGCCAGGTTCAATCTACGTTCCATAAATACCTCTCTCCGGGGACACATCTAGTACCCCCTCACTTTTGCCATAAAAATAACATAATTAACAGAAATGACCTTGCGATGCAGGTCACAAAGTGCCCTAAATCACATTTCGCCCACTTTTTATTATATTAATGGCGTAATTGGAGCAAAGAGCATGCAGGATTTGGACCAGACCATCGTCACCCCGGGCAACACTATCCCCTTTAGGGTCATGGAGTTACATCCACACCTTATCATCCTGTACCCCCAAACCCAGTTTAAGCAGATTGCCCTCGAAAAGGGTACGGTTATCCTCGGACGTGGCCAGGACGCCGACATCCGCCTAGACGACGAACTGGTGAGCCGCAAGCACTGCAGCCTGACCTTCGACGGCAAAAACGTCACCGTCCAGGACTTAGGGAGCACCAACGGCACATACGTAGACGGAAACCAGGTTTCCAAGATGGTGCTGGATTCCGACAATAGGCTCCAGCTGGGCAAGCATGTGCTGAAAATCGACTTCAAGGACGCAAGCGAAGAGGCCTTTGACCGGGAACTCTACGAGGCGGCCACCATGGACCCCCTCACCAAGATTTCTAACCGTCGGAATTTCTTTGACCGGAGCCTAGGGGAACTGGCCCTTGCCCGCCGAAACAACTTCTTTATCCACGCTATCATGGTGGATGCCGACCACTTTAAGCATGTGAACGACACTTGGGGCCACCAGTGCGGCGACATGGTGCTGAAAGAAATCGCCCGCATTCTCAAAGAAGAAAAGCGTGAATCCGACCTGCTGGCCCGTTATGGCGGCGAAGAATTCGTGCTGCTTTTAAGCGGAATCGGCGTCGAAGACGCCAAAAAGAGCGCAGAGCGGCTCCGTATGGCCGTAGAGCGCCACCGTTTCTCCTGGAAAGACACCGTCATTCCCGTGACCATCTCCCTTGGGCTAGCAAGCAAGCAGGGCGAAAATATCGGCAAGATCGAAGACCTGATTGCCGAATGCGACCGCCTTTTGTACGTTGCCAAGGAAGGTGGCCGTAACCAGGTGGCCAGCGCCTAGCCCCCCCCCAAAAGTAATTGTGATACCACTCACATTTGGCGAGACCTAACACACTTACGGTCTCGCTTTTGACTATATTTGGCCACAAATTTAGGGATTGGGTTATTCAATCAAGGAGATACCAATGAAAAAACTACTGTGGACATCAGCCCTGGCTCTGACGGCCATGGCCTGCTTGACCGCCTGTGACAAGAGCGGCACAGACTCTGGACTGAGCATTGCCGAATACAAGACCGCGTCGGCACTCCCCGACACCTGTTCCATGGAAGTGGCCAAGGTAGACACCACCTACTTCGCCTGCCAGGAAAACAAGTGGATCGAAGTGACGGACAGCGCCACCGTTGAAAAGATCAAGGAAGGCATCGAAGAATCCGACCTGCAGGAAGTTCTGGAAGAAATGGCGGAAGTGCTCCCCACTCCCGATAAGAAGAAGTCCTCCAGTAGTTCCAAGAAGGTAGAATCCTCTGACGACAAGGGCAGCGTGGAACCTGAATCTAGTGCCTCCGAAGATGCAGAATGCACCGGTCGCCGCTGCGGTTCCAGCAGCTCCAAGAAGAGCGGCAACAACAATTCAGGCAGTGAAAACAGCGGATCAGGCAGCAGCTCCCCCAGCAGTTCCCCTAGCAGCTCCCCCACTTCTGACAAGTGCGGTAGCGAAACCATCGACCTCAACAAACAGTTCTGCTATAAAGACACCCCGTACGACAAGTGCAATGGAGAAGCCTATATACCCGACGGAGACCATCCGGAAAAATGCGTCCTCGCCGGCTCTAGCTATGTTGTAACAACTTTCTGTTACATTTCTTCAAGCAGTGGTGATTCTGTCTTCTACAACAAGAAGACTTCGTTCTGTACAGGATCTGCCATTGCTAGCCTGTGCGGCGGCGAGTCCTATGACTACCCAAATACTGAATTTTGCTACAAAGACCAAATAGCAACTTTCTGCAATGACCAGGTTTACGACCCGACAACGGAAGTCTGCACAGCACAGCCTAGCGGAGACGACGCTGTTTCCGGATTGTGCGGCGAGACTATCTACGATTACTTACATCAACAGTGCTCTGGGACTAGCGTGTCACTTAGGCCGTCTACGGGAACCTATGATGTCACTTTACAATCTGCAGCAAATGAGCAGAAAATAGCTCTTATCAAAGCCGTCAAGGAAACGCTCGGTATCGGACTTACAGAAGCGAAAAGCCTTGTTGACAACGCCCCGAGTCTTCTAAAAGAGGGTTTGAGCATCGAACAAGCCCTAGACCTGAAAATCACCCTTGCGAAAAACGGAGGTGTATCAACGATAACGGCAGTAGGAGCATGCCCCACGTATGACGAGGCTACGGCATTCTGCTACAAAGGCTCTATTTACGACCTGTGCGGAGGAAAGGAATATGATCCGACTGCCCAAAAATGCGAAGGAGGCGCTATTTTGGACTGTTCGGCAGATGTTTACTTGGAAGGTTACGGGAGTAGTCAAAAATTAGCTGTGATAAAGGTCGTAAGAGAATATACCGGTCTTGGTCTGGCAGAAGCCAAGGCATTGGTAGATGCAGCTCCTGTAACACTCTATGAAGCCATGGGACTCTTTAAAGCGAACGATTTCCTTGAAGATTTAATTAATGCCGGTGCAACAGCCTCCTTAAAGAACAGCACCTGCTCTGAATAACTGACTCTGAACAAACTAAAATCCCGCAGAAGCTTAAATGCCACTCTGCGGGATTTTTTTTTGCATAACGGGCAGTTTTTTTTGCTACATTTGGCGCCGAAATGTCTAACCTAAATTCCGAGCGCCTTAATTCCTTCGGTACCGCAAGCATCCCGAAACTGGTGTTGCAATTTTCGGTACCCGCCATCATCAGCATGCTGGTGAACGCCCTCTATAACATAGTGGACCGTTTTTTCGTGGGCCAGGGCGTGGGGAGCCTCGGCATTGCGGGCATTACCCTGTGCTTCCCTATCTGCCTCTTTATTATGGCCATGTCCATGATGATCGGCGTGGGCGGCAATACCATCTTTGCCATCCGTCTCGGGCAGAAGAAGTATATACAGGCTAGCATCATCCTGAACAACTCGTTCACGCTTTTGATCTTGATGGCCCTTACCACCTTTGCCCTGGGCGAGGTGTTCATGGAGCCCCTGCTGAAGCTGTTCGGGGCCAGCGAGCAAACCCTACCTGTTGCCTCCAGCTATATGCGCATCTTGCTCTGCGGGGCGATTTTCCAGACTATCGCCCCCGGCATGAACCACTTTATCCGCTCCATGGGCCACCCCAAGACGGCAATGTTCCGCGAGGTCATCGGAGCCGTCTCCAACATTATTCTGGACTGGCTGTTTATCATGAAGTTCCACTGGGGCATCGAAGGCGCCGCCTGGGCAACCATCAGCTCCCAGCTTATCGCCAGCGCCCTTATCACCCAGTTCTTTGTAAAGAAGAGCACCCCCATCAAGATACGCTGGCGCCACATGAAGCTCCGCTTTGCCTATGTGCGCAAGATTATCATCTTGGGTATTCCACCTTCACTGATGCAACTGTGCAACAGCCTAATGAACGCCATTCTGGCCTGGAGCCTCACCACCTACGGAAACATAAGCCTGCACGATACAGGCGTGCTTTCGGGTGGAGACATGGCAATTTCGGCCTTCGGTATTGTGAACAGCATTGCCTCTTTCGTGCTGCTGCCCCTGCTTGGTTTTGTACACGGGACACAACCCATTATCGGCTACAACTACGGCGCCCGCTTGAATTCTCGCGTCAAGGGTACACTCAAATTCACCTTCATTTACGCTTTCGGATTCATGATTGTGGCCTGGGCCATTATGATGTGGCAGGCCGAAGCCCTGGTGGCACCCTTCGCGCCGGGCGACCTAAAGCTGCAAGAGACCGCCGCCTGGGCCATGAGGCTCTTTGGGGCCGCCTTCTTCATGATTCCGCTGGGACTTGTGTCCGGAAGCTTTTTCCAGGGCACGGGTAAGGCGCTCCGTTCCATGTTCCTGAACGGGTGCCGTCAGGTCATTTTGCTGATACCCTTCTTGCTGATACTTCCCCGCTTCCTTGAACTGAAGGGGGTGTTCATGGCCCAGCCCATCGCCGATACTGGCGCCGCCTTTATCGGGCTCGCCATGCTGCTGCATGAGTTGAAGAAATTAAAATAGTTTCTTGGCGTCGGTGAGTTCGCCGTTCTTCTCGTGGAAGAGGATCAGAGAACCGCCATCTACCTTGATAAAGATGTTCTTCAGAGTTTCCACCACGTGGTTCTCGTCAAACCCGATTTCGTTGTAGGCGGTTTCGCCAATGACGATACCAAAGTTCACCATATCCGGCGAAGTAAAACGCAGGTACTTGAGCAGGTCTTCCGGCGTATTCACAATGTCCGTTGCGGTGAGACGTTCGATTTCTTGCGGGTCGCGGGTGCTCACCAGCAGGGGGAACAGATTGTCGCCAATTACCTGCTTGCTATTCAGGTAAAGGGTGTTACCCACCATTAAGCTGATGGAGTCGTTCAGCACCTGACGAACCTCGATGATAACGTCACGGCTAGAGGACATTTCCTGCATTTCCAGCTTGGAGGGGCCGCAGGCCACGAAAACGCCGGAAACCATTGCTACGAAGAGAATCAAAAGCTTTTTCATAAGACGAGCTCCTTTTTGGGGAAAAATATACAATTTTCGTGAATTTAGTGTCACGCATAAAAAAGGCCTAAACGTCATGGCGGCCCTGAGCCGCCATCTAGATTGATGCCTTTGGCATCCTTGGCTTCGGCTCGGATATAGAATTACAAGTAATTCTGCATCTCTCGCCTTGCTCAAGATTCCGGGTCAAGCCCGGAATGACGTGTTTAGCGTTGCCCAGGATGACATAAGTACAGCCTATCGTTTCAGTATTCCGAGGGCGCGTTCCACCAGGTCTGGGGCGATGTGGAAGATTTCGCTGAGCTTTCCCACACGTTCCGCCTCGGGAATGCGTTCCATTCGGGAACCGTCCTTGTCGCGAATGACAAGATTACCCTTCTGGTAATAATACTGTATTCCTTGGTCCCTATCTAAACGGTTCAGCACAGGGTAGGTCATCATCTCCCGATAAAAACTTTCGGACCAGTGCTGCTTGAATTCTTCTACCGAGACTCCCTCTAGCGGGTACTCGAACCTAAGCTTCATGGGGCCGCCGGCACCACCAGTCCAAAGTTCCAGGGCATCTTGAGCAGGACGCACCAACCGAACGCTGTTGGGAACTAGCGGAAAGAAAGCCTCGCCAGTACCGAAAGGGGCCGGGAGCGGTATCGGGAGCGGGTCGAAAATTAAGTAACCGGGGTCGAAGAGGAATTCGGAATTCGGAGTTCGGAATTCGGAATTAATTCTGAAATCCGAATTCTTAAATCCGAACTGATCCGGTAGGATCAAAGCGCAGTGGATGTTCCGTTCCTTGCGCTTGTGGCCCATCACAAGCCGTGGCGAAAGCCCCATGTCCTTGAAGGATTGGTAAAGGTGCCAGGTCATGCTGAAGCAAGTGCCGCCGCCCATCCAAGAATCTACATCATTCTGGAAACTGTCATCCAAGTTCCGCGCACGGGTGGCGCTGCCCGACTGTTCCAGACGGATAATCTTCGTGAGGTTCTCGTAAGTTACACCCGAGAGCCTGTTGCACAAGTCAAGTACATTCTGCCATGTTGCGGAATCCATAGTGTGAAATGTAGAAAAAGCGTCCCATCATTTTGCTATATTGTGGTTATGCTCGGGATTGAACAGAGAAAGGGAAACGACAAGCGCTTGTGCGGACGCATGATCGCCTACGCTAAGATTTTGCCCTCCCCTGATGCAGAGCGGAGCTCCACCCCCTTTGACGACATGGTGAAAAACGGAATCCTCGCACTGGAAGGGGATTTCCGCCAGCAGCCCGTACTGCCCAGCAAGCGTTCCCTGAACAAGGCCATGGACGAGCGCATCGACAACCTTATCGAGACCATGCGCGAAGAAGGCGTGGACCTGCCCGAAGATATCGACGTAGATTCCCTGCGGGATCGCCTCCATGAACTTTCCAACATGGAAGTCATCCCCATTCCGGCAAGAATCTGCAACTTCAGTAGCGAAGCCGACATTCTGAAAGAAGACGCCGACGTCTATTTCGTAGGCGAGTTCATCGGCATGAACCAGGCCCACTTCTGCCTGACCACGCTCCCCATCTACTACCAGGCACGTTTCCGTGAACAAGCCAAGGTCGAGGAGATGGCGCTGTTAAACGAGATGCTTTCGCAGTTCGAGAACGGCAGCATCATGGACAACGACGACATCCAGAAGGAAACCGAGGAACTGTTCCCCGAAGGAGCAAGCCTCAACACCTTCGTGGGTGACCTGAGCAACTTGCTGAATTCAAGAGTGGTGCCCTTCCTGCTGGCCTGCGAGAACGACGCCGACTACGAGGCCCAAGTCCAGCAGTTCTACAACTTCATGAAGAGCTACCCCGAACAGCGCGACGTAAAACTTATCGACGGGGCCATCCGCGAACTGCGCAAGCAGGGCGGCGACCAAAGCGCCCGCAAGCTGTTGGAACTGGGTTGCAAGAAAATCAACGCCCTCTACAACGAAGACATCAAGGGCGCCGAAGAACTGAACCAGCAGATTACGGATTTCAGTTCGTCTACATTTTAGACAGGGTCAGCAACACCGCCCCAATCAAGATGACGACGGTAGACATGGCGAGCTTAATACGCCCGCCTCTTGAAGCGTATTCACCGAACACGAACACACCCCAAAGCTGGTTCACCACCAGATTCAGTTGCAACAGCGGGTAACCCACCGCATAACCGAACATGCCATCGTCGGCAATGGTCCAGAAAATGGCCAGGGTACCGAACATCCACATGACACCCGAACCTATAGAAATAAGGGTCGGCGCAATCATAGAATGCTTAATGTCTTTATGACGGCGGAACGTCACCAGGCCAACAAGTACAAGGCTTCCGACGCATACGCCAAAAGAGAAGGGGAACAGGAATTCCATGTCGCCCATGCCGCTAAACTTGAAGGGAATCAGGTAGGTTCCAAAGACAGCACCCGACATCAGGGAACGCCAGTTTTTCCAGATGGACTTTTTCTTACTGGCGGGAATCCAGATGCCGATAATCATGCAGGCGATGGCCGGAATAGAATAGTACAGCAAGGTCTGTTCACGGAAAATGACCACACCGCTAAAGAACGACAGCAAAATACTCACGCTCATAGAGCGCAGCCCTGTTCCCGCAAGGTCTGCCTCAGCCTGAACCGCCCAGAAACACAGGGCTCCGCCAAGTACCCAAAGCAGGCCACAACCGATGCCTACAGGGTGAAAGTTGAACTGCCCCGTGACGCAGGTAATGCCCACGGAGCAGAGGAAAGCGCCGATAGACATGAACGCCAAATAAGACCAAGAGGAATAGGCCGGAAACTTTTTCAGCGGGACCATGTAGGTTCCGAAGGCAAAGATTCCAATAAGGACACCGACTAAGCTGAGCGTGCTACTTTCCAATGCAGAACCCCGCAAAAATAGACTGTAAAATATCTTCGGACGAAATTTCACCAACGATGCTCTGGAGGGAGCGACGCACCAGCTGCATCTCGAAGGCTAAAAGTTCCACGGCAGGCCTATTCTGAAGCAGGTCCAGGGAACGCTTTACGCCCTCGAAGGCTTCGGCGAGGCAGGCCCGTTCCCGTTCGCTGGTAATCCAAAGGTCTTCTGTGTCGCGACTTTCCGTAAAGACGGCGTCATTTATAAGCCTCTTGAGTTCGGCAAGGCCCTCGCCGGTCTTGGAGGAAACCGAAAGACTGTTCTCCGGCAACGTCATGGCGGCCCCAGAGCCACCATCTAACAAGTCGCACTTGCTGATGACGGTGAAATCCGCACTGAGATCCTTTGACTTGTTTATCCCGAACTCGTTTTCGGGACTCAGAATGACACAATTCTGCGTCATGGCGGGCTTGACCCGCCATCTAGCATCCGTCCCATCCACCACGTGAATCTTCAAGTCCGCTTCCTTCAGAATAGCCTTGCTCTTTTCCATGCTCAAGGCGTCCAGAGAATCGGTAGCCTGGTCCGCAATGCCTGCGGTATCCACCAGACGAATCTCTCCGCCCGGCAAGAACAGGCGAACCTCCACGAAGTCGCGGGTAGTTCCCGGGATGTTGCTCACCAAAATCCGGTCTTCGCCCAGGAGGGCGTTTACCAGGCTGGACTTGCCCGCGTTTGGGGCTCCGTAGAGCACTACCAGCGGGAGGCGGCTCAGGTTTTCTTTGCCACGGAAACTCTGGAGGATTTCTGAAATCTTTTCGCCGATGGCCACGATCCGCTTTCGCCAGGAATCGTAATCCGGGTCGGCCTCTTCTTCGGCAAAGTCTACGTCTAGCTCTAGGCGGGCAGACATGTCCTTCACCTGTTCGTTCAATTCCTGAATCTTCTGGGAAAGGGCCCCCGAAAGCAGGCGGTGTGCGTTTTTCAACTCGGCGCGGTTCGCGCTGTGAATCACGTCGGCCACAGATTCCGCCTGTACCAGGTCCATCTTGCCGTTCAAAAAGGCCCTGCGGGTAAACTCCCCAGGTTCAGCAAGCCGAACGCCTTCTACCTTGCGGATAGCCTGAATCAGCTCCCGCACGATAAGCGGGTTCCCATGAGGGTAAAGCTCCAGCGTGTCCTCGCCAGTGTAAGAATTGGGGCCCTCGAAAAACAGGTACAGCAGGCTGTCGACAGTCTCCCCCGTCTTGGGGTCACGTGCCGTACCGAGGCTTGCCCGACGAGGCTCCAAATGGGCAGCCGCCTTTTCACCGAACAAGGCCAAAACCACATCGCACACCTGAGGGCCGCTCACACGGATGGCGGCAACGGCACTGACTCCGGCGGGAGTCATGGGAGCGACAATGGTTCTTGGGTCCATACATTCAATAATAGAAAAGAAGAAGGCCGGAATGACGTTTGATCCGCCATCTAGACTCTAAGTTCTTGGCTCTAAGTTCCTACATTTTCTGTTATGAGCAAATTCTCGATTATTTCTCGTCCCCTCGGTACTGTCCAATGTTACGTCCTCCAGCGAGACGACGGCGCCGAACTGGAGATTCTGAGCGGCTACGGTGCCGGACTCAACGCCTGGCGCGTTCCTACAGGCAGTTCTACGAACTCGCAGTCCGACAACCCGCAACTTCTGGATCTTCTCTTCGGTTATCGGGTCGGTGACGACATCTACAAGCTTGGCCCCGACACCAACGCCGGTTGCCGACTTGCCCCCTTCCCCGGCCGTACGGCCTATGCCAAGTTCACCTGGAACGGCAACACCTACGCCCTGGTCAACAACGTAAACTGGGCACCCCACGCACTCCACGGGTTCTTGCAAAACAAGGAATGGAAATTCGAAAGTTTCGAGAGCGACTCCGAAAGCTGCACCGCCATTTTCAGCTGCGACTGGCCGGGCGCCTTCGCCGGATTCCCCTTCCCCTTCAAGGTTACAAACAAAATAACATTTACAGGAGAGACCTATTCCGTAGAATCCTCCGTGCAGAACACAGGGAACACCACCATGCCCTATTCCGAAGGTTGGCACCCCTACTACAGCCTGGGCGAAACGGTGGACAACCTGAAGATGACCCTTCCTAAAAGCAAGCTCGCCCTTTTGGACAAGGCAGATCTTCCCACCGGAAATTTCCAGGACGACACCCGCTTTGTAGGCGGCCGCACCATCGGCGACGAGTTCATCAACGACTGTTTCTGCCTAGGTGAAGAATTTTCGACCGCAACGGCTCCAACCGAAGCACATATCCTCCTCGAGGGTAAAACTGGCACACTGAACATCTGGCAGCAGGCCGGTGCCGAGCAGTACAACGCCATCCAGATTTACACGCCACCCACCCGTGCAAGCATCGCCATCGAGCCCATGACATCGGAGCCCGACGCCCTGAACCACCACCGCGGGCTGATAGAAATACCCCCCGAAAAAACACGAAATTTCGCATTCGGGGCCAAATTTCAGAAGAAATAAAATACATATATCTTAAAAACCCCCGTTTTCGCCCATTTTTATGTATTTTGGATTCAAATAAGGAGTTCTTTACATGAATTTTAAGAAACATGTCATTGCCAGCACTCTTAGTTGCGTGGCAGTCTCTTTCTCGCTGTTCTTCACGGCCTGCGGTGACGATTCCTCTAGCGGCACAACCGGGCCAGACGAAACCATAGAATCCTCTGCAACCGAAGGCTCCGCCGATTCCAACAATCCCGGATCTTCTGGTTCTACTACGAACTCCTCGGGCGCCACAAACACATCATCGGCCAGCAACACCCCAGCTAACCTGGGAAGCCCCGTGCTGACAGTTAGCGGCACCGACCTCATGCTCAACGGCAAGAAAATCTTCTTCTCGGGCACGAACCTGGCCTGGAGCGACTACAACTCCGACGTGGGCGACTCTCCGCTGAACGAAAACGCCTGGCGCAAGGCTGTGGAAGGAACCCGTGCCGCAGGTGGTAACGCAATCCGCTGGTGGCTCTTCAACAACATGAGCCAGAGCCCCACCATCGACCAGACCACCCACCTGGTTACCGGGCTCAAAGAAAACACCATCGCCAACATGAAGAAGGCCCTGGACATCGCCGAGGAATACGGAGTGATGGTCTCCATGTGCTTGTTCAGCCACAACCTGATGGAACCGAACCAGTGGGGTCTTTACAGCGAGAAGTTGGATATCGATGCAAACACCAAGCTGTTCGAGGACGACGGAACGGAAGCGTTTATCAAGAACGTCTTGGAGCCCGTAGTCAAGTCTATCGGTTTCCACAAGGCACTCATGACCTGGGAAGTGTTCAACGAACCCGAAGGTATGACCACCGTAGGCTGGACCACCAAGAAGATGGACAAGGAAAAAATCCAGAAGTTCACCAACAAGGTGGCTGCCGCCATCCACAACATAGACAAGGGATTCCTGGTTTCTACCGGCAGCGTAAATATCAAGTACCAAAGCTGGTGGAACGATGCGGAACTGATCAAGGCCGGTGGCGAAGCCAACGGTACCCTGGACTTTTTCCAGACCCACTACTACCCCTACTACCAGGATGACGCTGTTTCTCCCTTTGTGAACACGGCCGCTCAGATGGCCTCTACCTATGGCTACGACAGCAAGCCCATGATTATCGGCGAATTCCCGGCCAGTGGCTGGAAGGGCGACACCTACACCTCTAGCATGGCCGCAAAGACGGAAATTTCTACCGAAGAATGCTACCGCAAGGCCTTTGACGGTGGTTACGCAGGCGCCCTTGCCTGGCAGTATATCGGTGACAAGACAGAATCCCAGTTCGGTGGCTACACCTACACCATCGAGCCCGCCCTCAAGGCCATGAAGTCTCTCTTCTCCACAGAAATGGAGAGCATCAAGATCAAGAACGTGACCATCGAGGAAGCCACCGGTAACGGCATGATGGCCGTGACCTACGGAGCCGACAACGCCCAGATTGAATACCAGAAGGACTTTGACCTGGGCGACGCAGAGGCTCTTTCTTTTGAAGTCAAGAATAACGGAAGTGCCGCAGCCGAATTGAATCTGATATTCAAGCTTACGGGCTGGAAGTGGACTGAAGTCCCCGGCAAATGTGAAGTCGCCGCAAAGGCAAAGAAAACCTGCGTGTTCGACATCTCCTCTATCGAAGGCCGAAACGATGTATTGAGCACGATTATCGCAAACTACGCCAAGGGGTACAAGGGTACAATCCTGTATGACAATATTCAGGCAGGTTCCATTACCATGTTCGACTTCAACGCCGACAAGTACGACGCCTTTGGACGCTCGGCCAACAACACCGAAGAAATGATTCCCGAAATCAAGGTGGTGTTCAACAACGAAAACTACGTTTACGAGCCGTAATCAAGCATTTTTTTCAAAGATTCCCGACAATAACGGGAATCTTTTTTATTTTGACGCTATAATCAAAAAGAGGATTGGGTATGACTATCAAGACAACAATGATGGCCCTCGGGCTTATCGCAGCAACCTATGCAGGAGCCACCAAGTACGAGGCTGAAGAAGCAACCATAGGGGGCGATGCCAGCAAAAAGGGAACCTATGTGGACCTGAACGAAGGAAGTATCACCTTCGCAAACGTCACTGCGGAGGCTGCAGGCAACTACACCCTGACAATACACAGTGCTGCTCCCTATGGCGAAAAGGACAACAACATTACGGTCAACGGCACCCAAGTGGGTTCCTTTCACCTTGATAAAGGCACAGCGTTCATCGATGTTTCCACCATCATTTCTTTGAATGCCGGAAACAATACTATCGGCATCACAAAAAGCTGGGGATGGATTCAGGTCGACTACATTGAAGTGAAGCCCTTCGAGGTTGGTTCCTTCGACCTCTGTAACGCCCCCACCACAAAGGACGCCACGGCATCTGCCGTGAAGCTTTACAACTTCCTGGTCAACAACTTCGGCAAAAAGACCATCTCCGGCGTGATGACCGGAAACATGGACAACTATACCATGGGTGATGCCACCAAGCACGAAGATGTGCAAGCCGTATTCACCGCCGGCGGCAAGTACCCGGCCCTCGTGGGCGTTGACCTGATGAACGCCACCGGGGCCAACAAGAACGGAGACTGGTACAAGCAGTACACCAAAAAGGCCCTCGATATCGCGAAGTCCATCTGGACAAAGGGCGGCATTCCCGCTATCACGTGGCATTGGCGTCCAGGTGACGAAGTAGAATTCTACGTAAAGGGAGCGCACGACACCTATACGGAATTCGACTTCACCGAAGCCTTCATGACCGGCACCACCACCTGGGATACACTGTCCACCGCATACAAGACCCTCGTGGCCGACATGGACCTTGTCGCCGGCTACATGCTTGAACTTCAGGATGCAGGCGTTGCAGCCATCTTCCGCCCCCTGCATGAATCTGGCGGAGCTTGGTTCTGGTGGAGCACCCATACGGGGGCGCAGTTTGCGGCCCTCTACCGCTTGGTTTACGAAAGGTTTGTCTTCAAGAATGGCGTAAAGAATCTGGTATGGGTGTTCAACCCCAAGGATGCCAACATGACCGGCTGGGATCCGGGTAGCACCTATTACGACGTCCGTGGCGTTGATATTTACAACGCCAAAAACAACCACACCAGCAACTCCTCCGCATTCTTCGACCTGATGCTGAAATTCGGCACCGACAAGGTATTGGCATTGTCCGAAAACGGACCCATTCCCGATGTGACCAACATGCACAACGACGGTGCCGTATGGAGCTGGTGGATGCCCTGGTACCAGTCTTGGAACGGTGGCTATGTCGATTCCACCTCCAACAGTGTGTGGCAGGCCAACCTCGCCAACGAAAACATCATCACGCTGGACAAGATGCCCGGCTGGGCTAGCTACAGCGTTGCGAATTCGGGAACCAAGACCTGCAACACGGCCACTGAAACTTCCAAGTACAACGGTGACAAGGACAAGGCCGCAGGTAATTCCAAGAACTACCTGATGCAGGTTTCCCTCTCCAAGTTGGGCAAGGACGGCGCCCTGATAAACTACACGAAGCTGCCCGACCTGACAAGCTCCAAGTCTATCTCCGTGAAGATCAGCGTCAAGGGTAGCGGAGCCACCAACGGCGGTGTATGGATTGGACTGGCCTTTGTCAGGGACGGTTCCGCCGACAAGGAGTGGACTTGGGAACAGTCCACCTCTGACGGCTGCTGGATCGAGGAAGGCAGCTCCAAGACCTGCGAATTCGAAATTACCACCTACGTGGGCAAAGACGAGAAGGAACACCCCATCGACCTGGACAACCTGTTCTCTGTGGCCTTCAACATTTCGGCCGAAGGATTCAGCGGGAACATCGGGTTCGACGAAATGGTTACCGACGACGGCCTGATTATTTCCAACTTCGACAAAACGACCGACCTGTTCGCCATCTCCGACGGAAGCGAGAAGGTCATCACCGGCATCAAGATGATGGAAAAGCTTGCCGACCCCTCTGCAAGCACCCCCACATCTTCTAGTTCTAAGACCAATCCTGCATCCAGCAACTCCAACAAGCAGAACAACGGCTCGGGCAACAACACCGCCATCGGGTCTGTTGCCATGTCTGCCGGGGCCTCCCTGACGCTCCAGGGTAACAGCCTCTCGTTCACCACGGCCCGTGCCGCAAGCGTTTCGCTGGACGTGTTCGACCTGCAGGGCAACCGTGTGATGGGCCTTTACAAGGGCGCACTCTCTGCCGGAACCCACCAGTTCAGCCTTTCGGGCATGGCACGCGGGTCCTACATTGTACGGGCCAAGGGTGCAGGTGTTACCGCCACCCAGAAGATCATTGTCCGATAAAAAAGATTGAATAAAGCGAAAATCCCGTAGCAGACGCTGCGGGATTTTTCTATATTACCCCAAACCTCGGAGAGATGCCAGAGTGGTCGATTGGGCCGGTCTCGAAATCCGGAGTCTGTCACAGGACCGAGGGTTCGAATCCCTCT
>CAMHOW010000011.1 GCA_946186895.1 uncultured Fibrobacter sp. | reverse complement strand
CGAGTCGTTGACTCCGTTTGAACATTGCCAATGATGTATTCCAATGCTTTCTTATGCTTGCCGTAAATGCTAGTCGCTAATCGTAATAATTCTTCATCATCCATCATTCCTGCCTTTTTTAGCGTTGTGACATACTGCCGTGCGAAATAATCCACATCGGAAGCCAAGGTATTATTCTCTATTATAGTCTCAATATAATGCCCTATAGTGTTATAATCTATTTCAATCCAATCACCATCATCAGCAGTTTCTTCACTTACTCGTAAAAACAGATATATTTTTTCTACACTCTTATATTTTTCTTCACTGGAAACTTTTTCTCTATACCTTTTTAGTTGATCCTTAGATTGACAGCTTTTCACCTTATTCTCTATAACAATGACAAAACCCTGGTTATTTTTGTCTATACATTCAATCAAAATATCTGTATGATTCTTTTCTCTACTTACTTTGATATTACTAAAATCAGCTGCCAGCATTTTTTCAATATTCTTTCGTTTTTTTTCGTAATCATAAACATAAGCAATTATTTCTTTCAACAATAATTCACCTAATTTTCCTGAATTAGACGGATCCAAAAACCAAGCCAAGGCGTTGCTATGTCGAATCTCTAAATCAACAACTCTAAGCACATCGAAAAATGTTTGCGTTGATAAACCATTTTCAATGACATTAAGTGCATCCGTATCCCTCATTAAATTTACAAGTGCTTTTTTCATATCTTCTATATTTTCTTTTTGATTCATGATTAATGTTATTTCCTTCTTTCTAATCACTAGTTCTTAAGGCAACGAACAGAGAGCCCGGCACGCTTATCGATATAACCCAATTCTGCATAATTGTATCGGTAATCCAGATTCATGTGATACGCCTCATAGGCATTTTTATTATTCGTAGAACTCCAGAAGTGCGCTTCGTATTCATCATCATGATAACTATAAGAATCGGACGCTATATAACCAGCAGGAAATGCAGAGAATCCGAAGTTATCCATGCCGTTACCGCATTCTTTCCAACCGTTAGTAGATTTGAGCTTGGTGCCTGCCGTGTTTGTCGAGGTATACTGCGCAATGGTTCCGTCCACGACAACAATCAGTTCTTCCCATTCTTCCATACTCGGCAAGTGCCAACCAGTTGGACAGGCTTTTTTTGCCACCTCCCAAGTATATAACCGACCGTATTTGGCACAATTGGAGAATAGTCCATCATAACAATAACTACTAGTAGTATCGTAATTCAGGTTCTCCGCCATCCAATTTTGCGAACCAATTTGAATGTACTTGTATGTCTTTCCATCTCTAGTATCCGTAAAATTTTTGTATATTAAACCCCATTCTCCATCTAAACAGGAGAATTTTCCAGTTTTGTCAACCCGTCCCTCTATATAGCTTACGCAAACAGCTCCATAATTTATTACAGCGGCACTGTCAGCCTTTGTAGCCACCCTAAAAGCATCTGCATCGCAAACATATCCTTTTTTTGCGTACTCTGGCCATAAAGCAAAGCCTGAATAGAACCATCCTTGGCACAATTACTCTTTGACCAAGTATCATTCATACTCCAAGAACCATTTTCACATGTATAAGTATGAACCGCATTTTCAAACTCAAATTCCCTACCATCCAAATAACTAACGCACCCCTTGCCTAATGTCGTATCGAGGGCCGAAGCCCTTACAAACCTGTCATTGGAGCACTTGTAGGTGTACCCGTCACTGAACTTGTGCAACTTGCCATCCGGACTGCATTCCGTGTAATACATGTCAACTTCCAGGTCCGTGGCTTCGCGCCATTTTAGACCGGAATTGCTGACACAGATGTAATACTTGTCCTTATCAATGTTGCCGGGAATTACGAGCCCTTCTACATTACACACATTGTTACGTGTATTGTATTCAAATTGACCAATATAGCGCCAACGGTATCTTTTAGGGTCATACCCTTTTTTAAATCCGCTAATCCCAAATTTTGTGCTATACCACACCGTATCACAGATAAAGTAGTTGTCCTTGTGGACACTTGTGGCATTCTGGTTTTTCTTGATTTCACCAAACCGACTTTCTGTACACTTGCCTATACCAAATTCGCTACCCCAGAAGTCGTTGATATAGGATTCAAAAAACGGCACCGTATCGGACAGGGCCCAACCCTCCACATTTTTGCGATAAACAGGAAACTTGCCCGCACTGTCAGCCGCATAGGCAATGTCAGCAATTTTAGTCCGGGCGGTCTTGCCGGTCCACTGACCATCTCCCTTCAGATCTTCACGGAAATCCTGCATCATGTCCACAACATTGAACTCCGTTCCTGCCACACCCTGGATCATGATGGATATGGCGAGCAACGCCCCGTTGGCATCGCCACCCTGCGTAATGTCCAGTTGTTCTGCGGAACCCTTTATATCCATGATATGGAACGCCCACAAAACCTCGGTCAGGGCACGTTTTTTTGCGCCCGCGATGTTGTAGCCCATATTCTGCACAAGGTATTTTACACGCTCGTATTCCAGGTTCGTGATTATGTTGATGTTCGCGCCTTTTTGCACATCTACGATAGCACCGATGGTCATCTGCAAGTTGCTCTTGTTGCCCGTCAGTTCACTGCGGTAATAGCCGCTGGCCTCGATCATGGCGTATTGGCTGGGCAGGTTCAGGTCGCAGAAGGTGTAGGTACCGAGGCTGTTGTTGAACTGGTCATTGAGCGTGTCGCCCGTAGGCTTGAGAGTATTGCCATCAAGCGGAATAATGCGGTAGGTGGATCCCTGCAAGTAAGGGCCCTTTTGCGCCACACCGGTAATGGAACCGTTCGTGATCTTGACGACAGGCTGTTTTGTCATGTCAGAGGCATCGGGCGTGTATACATACTCGTTCCAGATAGCCGAATCAAGGTAACAGTATAGCGGTGCATTCGGGTCGGTAGTCTTGAGGCATACAACCCGCGTGGTGGTGTCCTTGGGAGGGTTCTTTTCCGGACGCCAGAAATTATCGTAACAACGGTAGGCCTTGCCGTTATAGGTCATGACGGAGCCCTCAAACTCGGCGGCACACTGTGGCGATACGTCATCTTCAACAAGGACTGCCAACGAGTCCTGGTATACGGGCCATTTTTTCGTGGAATCTTTTTTTTCCGGGGAATCCTGGTCGTTGCGGCCATCTTGCCGATCGTCGTAATCGTCATACCAGGAAGAATCGTGTTTCGACGATTCCTCTGGAATCTCCTCTTCTGGGCTAGAGCCGCTACTGCCACACGCTGCAAGAAAGAGCGCCGCAAGGGATACGGAATAAACACCTATTTTCATACAACCTCCAAGCAGGTCCGACTATCTTATCGAATGTAAACAAAAAAAACAAAAGATTGTAAATTTTGTTTTACGTTTCTAGCGTCCGGGGGCCCTCTTTTGCGAAATTTATACTCGAAATTGGGCAATATTCCACCCACACCCAAAAATGATACGACTTTCTGCACTTCGCAAAATAACACGATTTTGCAATACACCGCCCGTTTTCCGCGTCCTTAAAGGGCTAGGGGACGGCAGGCCGCCCTCAAAAAGCGTATCGTGGAATTTTGGGGTAGAACGGGACCAAAAGCACGAAACTTTTGTATATTACCCCTCGGTTTCCCAAGTGGGATTCTTTGCGACCTAAAAAATTTTAGGCCCCTTGCCAGATGGGTCGGCGTTCCGGCCCGAATTCCCATATTATCAAATGAACAAGGCCTGCGCGGCTGTTCTCCGCGCATGGTCAGGAGAAACTATGATGAACGAAAATACAGGCGCTGCCAAACGCAGCCACGACCCCTTTTTTAGGTGGCTATTTTCTGACACGACTCATGCGAAGAACCTGCTGGAATTGTCAGCGAAAGTGAACCGGGAACTAAGCGAATTCCTCTCGGTGGTGAACCTGGATACTTTGATCCGTATTCCCGACTCATATTCGGAAGTAGATGAAACAGGTGAAGCGGATATCGCCTTCCGCGTGAATGTTTCTACGGGAGCACCCGTGCTCGTGGGCATTCTGCTGGAGCACAAGTCGGGGCGTGATGTCGGAATCCTTGAACAGATTGACCGGTATGTCCATTCCGTTATGAGACTACACGAGGAGAACCGCATATTTAGCGGGTTCCCCACCATGGCGATTATCTTCTACAACGGACGCGATAACTGGGATCCTCTAAAAATGCTGGAAAACGGATATCCCAAATATTTTCACGGGGCCGTGCTTCCCTTCAAATGCACCTTCATAAATATGGCGGACATTCCCGACAGCGACTGCCTCGCCTGCGAGGACACTGAAACCGGCATGGGAATCGTGGCTATGAAGTATGCCTTTGACAAGGACAATTTGCTTGCCGTCTTGCCAAAATTCAAGGGTGCGTTGCAGAAGATGCCCTACGACAAGGCGACTTGCATTATTTCCAAAGTGAAGTTATATTTAGAGGAGTACGTAGATGACAACCTCATCGAGGAGTTGGACATGGCATTCAAAAGCATAGGGCAGAAATACGGGTTCGTCAGTGCTGGCGATGTCCGCCGCAAGATGGTGGCCGACGCCATTGCCGACACACAACAAAAAGACGAAGCAAAAGCCAACGAAGAGAGGTTGAACACGGCAAAGAAAATGGTTCACGACGGAGTGCTGTCCGTCGAAAACGCCATGTCGTATTTCGGCTTTACTAAGGAACAAATCCTCGAAAACTAATCATTATTTGCTATTAACATCAAAACGGCTCCCAACAGGGAGCCGTTTGCTTTATCAACGATGAACAAAAAATTGCCTATTTTAGGCAACCTATTTTAGGCAATTTTTGAAAATTGCTCCAAAATACACAAATGGGCACTTAATTGTCAAAAAATTACCTTCCGGTTTTCTATATTTGGCCCACTATGGTCGAAAAGGCTCTTGAAATGGACGTGCCCGCCGAATCAGCACTAGTGCAGGTGCAGGCGGGCGAACGGGTGACAGAGGCGCACCCGCAGCTCCCCGATTTCGACTTCAAGAGCTGGAAAGACTATTCCCATATTTTGCCCGCCATGTTACCGAACTTCCCGGATTTCTGCCCAGCCGGGAACTTCCGCAAAAGCTTTGCCGACGAGATGGAATCCTGCGTCAAGTTCATGGGGGCCTACGAAGACTTTAAGACCTTCACGGAACATTTCAGGGCCTACAACTTCAAGACCTTCCTGATGGAGGGCGAGAACCTGAAGATGTTCCACAAGCCGGGCTGGCACTGGACATTCCAGCAAGAGAAAGACGGAACCATCATCCAGTCGGGGCTTGCGGTGGCAGGCATCATGGGTGCCCTGTGCTGCATTTCGCCGGGGAACTTCTCATGGCACCACTACACGGTGCGTTACCTGCACCTGATGCTGCAGGTGGCATTCCACCTGGTACGCAAGGGCTGCATCTACCCGCAGGTTTTCTGGGTCCAGAAAGATACGGCCCAAATACGCTGGCTCCCCACCACGTTCCTACCCGAAATCAAGACTCTTGTAGACCAGCTGGAGGCAAAGGCCCCAGCCACCTTCGCCTTTACCGCCAAGGATGAGGAACACCTGGAAATTTCTGAGCCTGCAAGGCACGTGCTCGCCCTGTTTATAGGAGAGCTGCTCCGCTTTGCAAGAAAATACAAGCGCCCCATCAAGTCTAACCACGGGAACCTGCTTACCTTCTTCTTTGACGGGGTTTCCGGAAAGCTCGGCCAGAGCGCCCTTGCCATTCCCGGGAAAATCAAGCAGTGGATCTCCGTCTACGGGCATTTCGACCTGCGAAGCCAGATTCTTTTCAAGGCGTGGGAGTCCGGCGACAACGTATCGCTAGAAGTCTTCGTAGACGGTCAACCCCTTTCCACCCTGTTCCAGACAAACGATTCCAGGCTTGAACCGCTAAAGAAGATCCTCTACGGCGTAGCTGAATTTTTCAAGCCTCTAGAAGCCTACTTGGACACCCGAGGCGAGACTCCCGTAACCCTCCAAGGGGCCCGACTGCTCCAGTTCTTGCAAGACAGCCTAAAGAAGCTGGAAATCATGGGCATCCGCACAGAGATTCCCGAAAAGCTTTTGCACATCGGCAAGCCCAAGGCCAAGATGCGTCTGCAAGGAAGCTTGAGCTTCGGTGCCTTTGCCGCAAAAGACCTGCTGGATTTCGACTGGCAGGTGGCCCTGGGCGACGAGCATATTTCTCCGGAAGAATTCCTGGCACTAGCCGAAAAGGCCGACGGCCTGCTGAAATACAAGTCAGAGTACATCGAGATCTCGGCACAGGATATCGAAGAAATCAAAAAACAGGTGGAAGCGCCCAAAGAGGCGGCACAGGCGGAACAGTCCAAGCTGGTGCAGGCTGCCCTCACCGGGGAATGCGACGGCGTACCCATCACCCTTACGCCAGAGACCAAAGCCCAAATTGAAGCCTGGCGCGGCGAAACCGAAATCCCGCTACCAGAGGGTCTGAACGCCACCCTCCGCCCCTACCAGAAACGGGGCTACTCCTGGATGTACAAGAACCTGGAGATCGGCTTCGGGTGCATTCTGGCCGACGACATGGGTCTGGGTAAAACCCTGCAGGTTATCGCCTACCTGCTGAAAATCAAGGAAGAGGGAAAGTTCCAACAGAACAAGGCCCTAGTGGTAATGCCCGCGGGTCTGCTGTGCAACTGGCAGGTCGAAATCAAGAAGTTCGCCCCCGCCCTTACCTTTACGGCCTACCACGGCGGAAACCGGAATCTACAAAAGTTCAACTCCGACGTGCTACTCACCACCTACGCTACCTTCCGCAAGGATTTCGAGGCCCTAAAGGCCATGACCTGGCACGCCGTGGTCATCGACGAAGCCCAGAATATCAAGAACGCGGACAGTGACCAGAGCCGGCTTTTGCGGAGCATGGAAGCCCCCGTAAAGATCGCCATGAGCGGCACTCCCGTAGAGAACCGCCTTATGGAATTCTGGACTATCATGGACTTTGCGAACCGGGGATTCTTCCCTTCGGCCCAGGAATTCCGGGAAAAGTACGAGACGCCTATCCAGAAGAACGGCGACAAGGTGGCCGCCGAGACCTTCAAGAAGATCACCGCCCCCTTCATGCTCCGCCGTCTCAAGACAGACAAGACCATCATCAGCGACCTGCCCGACAAGATTATCCAAGACGAATACGCCGAACTGACCCGCAATCAAGCGGCCCTGTACAAGCGCACCTTGGACAAGTTCATGGCTGAGCTCGAAGAAGAAAAGCAGCTGGCAGAACTTTCCAAGGATAGCCACGGGCTGTTCAAGCGAAAGGGCATCATCTTGCAGATGATTCTCGCCCTGAAGCAAATCTGTAACCACCCCGCCACCTTCTTGAAAGGTGCAGATTCCGCCACCAACAGCGAAACCCTTTCCTCCGGCAAACTTCAGCTACTGCTGGACCTGCTCACCTCCATCCAGGAACAAGGCGAAAAGACCCTCATCTTTACCCAGTTCGCCGAGATGGGATTCCTGCTACAAGAGTCCATCGAAAAGGAGCTAGGAATTACCGTGAACTTCTACCACGGGGGTTGTACCCAGAACCAGCGTAAGGAGATGGTGGACAGTTTCCAGCAAGATCCCGAATCCAAGATCCTGATTCTTTCCCTGAAGGCTGGCGGCACAGGCCTGAACCTCACCGCAGCCTCCCAGGTCATCCATTACGACCTGTGGTGGAACCCTGCCATCGAAGCCCAGGCTACCGACCGGGCCTTCCGCATTGGCCAGACCCGTAACGTGCAGGTCCACCGGTTCATCACCAAGGGAACCTTCGAAGAAAAAATTAACGCCCTCCTGGAAACCAAGAAGGCGATTGCCGAAATGACGGTGAGCGCAGGGGAAACCTGGCTTACGGACCTGAGCGATAGCGAGCTAGGCGAAGTCTTTAGGCTCGACTGCCCTACTCCGCCGGGAGAATAATCTCAATATGGCTCGTACTCACGTTCAAGAAGTGGGTACGGAACAGGTCCTTTTCGTTCTTGTCGCTGACCTTCACCTGGGTCACGGCGATAAAGTCCTTGTTCTCGCGGATGTAGTCGGTAAGGCGTTCGTCACGAAGGGTGTCGATTTCGCCGGTGATGATAAAGCTGTCGGTCCAGATTTTTACTAGCATACCCTAAATATAACGATTTTTTCAAATGAAAGCAAAAAAAAGTGTTTTTTTGTTGCTTTTTGGCCTTTCTTAAGGTATTTTGTCATAGAAAAAGATAAGTAAAGGAGACCACCATGGTTGCAAAAAAGACTAAAGCTATTTCGACGATTCCCGGCAAGATGATTTACCACAACATGGACTTTATCGATAGCGAAATTGGCCGCCCCATCAGGATTATCGCCGAATTCATGGCTCCCAACCAGATTTTCCAGCAGGAAGGTGTCCAGAATACCATCGTGTTCTTCGGTTCGGCCCGTACGCTGCCCATGAGCGAAATCAAGAAGCGTCTGAAAGGTTGCAAAAACAAGAAAGAGATTGCGCGCCTAAAACAGCTAGAGGCCGTAGCGGAATACTATGACGCCGCCCACGAACTGGGGGCAAAACTGGGCCGCTGGGCCAACAAGCAGCACAAGGGCTTCGCCATCATGACCGGTGGTGGCCCAGGCATCATGGAAGCTGGCAACCGCGGCGCCAACGACGTGGGAACCTCTTCTGTCGGGCTCAACATCAGGTTGCCCTTCGAGCAACACCCCAACCCCTATATCGACGATGAGCTGAACCTGCAGTTCCGCTACTTCTTTATCCGTAAGTACTGGTTCATGAAAATGGCCAAGGCCCTGGTAGTATTCCCCGGCGGGTTCGGCACCCTAGACGAGATGTTCGAAATCCTCACGCTGATCCAGACCAAGAAATACGGCGACCGCATGCCCGTGGTGATTTACGGCAGCAAATACTGGAACAAGGTCATCAACTGGAACTACCTGGCCGAAACCGGAATGATCGACAAGGACGACATCAAGCTGTTCCACTTCTGCGACACGGTAGAAGACGCCTACAACGTGATTACCAAGGCTCTCGAAAAGACGATGGAATAAGAAATTTCAGAATTCGGATTTCGGATTTCAGAATTATTTAAAAGCAACTCTGAATTCTGAACTCTGAATTCCGAATTAGCTATCTTTGGACGCATGCTCAGGAACATCCTTGCCGAGACCTTGGACAGGGTGTCAAGAAACTTGGCACTCAGGCCGCATTACACCATGGAAGAATACCAGAGGTGGTTCGACCAGAACCCGGAATTCCTCCATAACGGAGCCATGGAAAAGATCGAGCTTTTGGAGCCCCTAACCCTAGAAGGCACCAACAACCTTTACCGGGCCAATTTCTGGATACAGCACGCCGGCGACAACACCCATTACGGGGAGCGCGAAATTGTCGTGAAGATCTGTAAGTTCTGGGCAGCCCCCGGCAAGAACAGGCTCCACCGTCTGAACATGCTCCTGAGCGCCTTCCAGGATGAAATCCGCATCAACAACCTGATTCGCGCCACCAACATCGAAGGCGTGGTCCAGAGTTTTGGCGGCGGCCTCGCCGGTAGGCACCCCTACCTAAAGATGGAATTCATCAAGGGATGCTCACTGGACAAGATGTTCAAGACAAAACTGAGCGACGACGAGATTCTACACCGCATCGCACAGATTGCCTACCTGGCCAACACCATCAGCCAGCTCCATTACTACCAGGTCATCCACAAGGACTTAAAGCCCAAGAATCTGCTTTTGTGCCAGAACCCCCTGCACAAGAACAACCACAAGATTCTCATCTGCGATTTCGGTTACGCCCAGGCGAAACTTCGGGAAACGGTGAACGAGTATGGTGGGCAGCTCACGCCCTGCTACAGCGCTCCCGAGCAGGCCATCATGGGCGAGAACCTTTCATCTTCGGTGGATTATTTCAGCTTCGGCATCATCGTCCACGAATACCTCACCGGCGAAAAACTGTTCCCACGGGCCATGGACATCTTTACCGAAGACGGCTACCGCATTACAGACCGGTATTTGGAATACCTGAAGACCGGCAAGGAAAACAAGTTCCAGGACCCCCGATTCCCGGAACTTTCGGAATGGATCGACCGGCTCACCATTTTTGACAGTTTCGAGCGGATGCAAAGCTGTCCGAACCTTTTTGAAATTGCACATAAATTAAGGGAGAAGGTCAACGCCCTGGGTTATCGGGACGTGAACACCGACTTCTTGTGGAACCAGCTCAGGGAATACAACAGGTAGTGTCATGGGAGACATTTTGGATAGCGTCAAGGATTTTCTGAAGGGACTCAAGGTCCACCACTATATCGTTTTCGCCATAGTACTCGCCATAGGCATCTTCAACGCCGTCACCGCCCTTTCGCCGCAAATCAAGCAGAAACAGCGGGAATCCAACATCGAGAAAGTCTTTGACCAATGGTGGGAAACCGAAGGGGCCAAGCAGTTCGAGGCCGTGGGTCTCAAGGCCGACGAAAAGACCCGTAGCGAAGAGTTTGAGCAGTTCCGTGAACGCTACCTGAAAGAGAACGGGACATTTGTCATCGAGGACCGCATCGAGGAAATGAAGAAGGAATTCCGGGAATGGTGGGAAATCAAGGGTGGCAAGGACAATTTCACCAAAGAGAAAGGCTACTATCCCAAAGAAAGGGACTTTATTCGTGAACAGAACCTCTGGATAAAAAAGTACACCGACAAGAATATCCGCTACCGCTTGGCCTTTGTACCCGAAGAAGCCGAATACGACAGGCTCCTGACCAGTTGGATATTGTTCCCGGGTATCCTGAGTTTCCTTCTGTTCGCGGTTTTCTTCTGCCTCGCCTACTACAGGCTTTCCGATCGGTGGGGGGTACCACCGGCGGTTGGAATGGCCCTTGGACTTATCCTATTGGGCGGGCTTTTCGTTTCTGGATTTACGTCCACATCGTTCTTTGACCACTATGCAGTGGAGCGCTACATGGGTTGCAGTGTCGCCCTGTGCTTTATGCTCGGAGCCGTAGCTTTTCCGCCATCCAACGACAAGGTTTCCGCGCTTACGAAAGCGGCTGCCATAGCGGGAGTTGCCCTAGACGTGCTGGTAAACTGGATTGTGAACGGCGGAATTTTCGGGGCCATCGGCGCCGCTAGCCTTGTGGCATTTGGCCTCGGTGCTTTAGCCGGGTCCAAGATTCCCCGCAGGCTCAAGACTATTCAAGAACATCAGGCGGACGCCTTGGCTGAACGATTGAAGAAAAACGCGACCTCGAATCTGTTAGCCACCCGGAAAGCTAAAAACAGGGCCCTCATAGACCAGGGCCTCGACGAGGCCAACAAAGCCCATTACGATTCTGCCCAAAGAATTTTGAGTCAAGCCCTAAACGCATTGCTGCAGGAACACCCCATTGACGCACCTACCGTCAAGAGGCTTGCCGACCTGATGACTAGCCCCAGCGTATTCATCGAGGTACCCAGCGCCCAGTGGCTGGAATGGGGTGAAACAGCCAAATCCAAGACCAGCCTGGATTCTGCGCTTGTGCTTCTGGAAAAAGGCCTTTCCCTGGAAACCAACGTCACCCTGGCCCGGCGCGCCCTCTACAACATCGGTGAAATCCGGGTGAACAGGAACTGGAATCTGGAAGAGGGTGTCGCAAGGCTCAACAAGGTATTGGAACTGGGCGATGGCGACATCCTGGCCGTACAGGCCAGAAAGATGCTGGCCAAGGCAGAAAGCCTTATGCCCAAGGAATCTTCCGAATCCGAACCGGAATCGTAAACGTACTCCCTTCTTGTCATCCCCGCGCAGGCGGGGATCTCCCATATTTTGTATATTTCATAATATGAAAAGACTGGTCCACAATAGAGAGAAATGCCTGGAATGCGCAGGCTGCGTCGGCACATGTCCTGCCATGGCATTGGACATGTATAATCTGGACCTTCAAATCAACCACGAGAAATGCACCAAGTGCGGTTTATGCACCAAGGCTTGCCCCGTAGGGGCGCTAACGCTTGAGGAGGCTCCCGATGCTCCGTGAAGAATATGACGTGGTTGTGATTGGCGCGGGCCCCGGAGGCTCTGTGGCCGCTCGTGAACTGGCAAAATTCGGGCGTTCCGTTTTGCTCCTGGAAAAGCGTGAAAAGATCGGCTACCCGGTGCGCTGTGGAGAAGCCAGCACAAACCTCTCCGACCTGAAAAGCTACGGCCCTATCGACGAAGACTGTATCGAGACCATAATCAACGGTATTTATATATACGGTCCTGCCGGCGTGAACATCGAGGTTCCAAAGCCAGGCATGGGGCTCATGCTGAACCGCGAGAAGTTCGATCCCTGGCTTGCCCACCTGGCCGAAAACGATGGCGTGGAGCTGGTGACCCTTGCCCGCGCCGAATCCGTCAGCGATGTGATGGGCAAGGAACCCCAAGCCTACCGCACCGTACGTATTGTCCAAGGCTATGGTGCCGATGAAAAAATTTCCGAAGTCCGTGCCAGGATGGTCATTTCGGCAGAAGGCGTAGAGGCCCGTATCGGAAGGCAGGTGGGCCTCGCCTGCTTACAGAAGCCCACCATGACCTGCACCGGCGTAGACATCCAGGTAGAAGGCTTGTTGACCAAGCCCGACTACCTGACCTTCTGGCAGGGCCACGACTTTATCAACGACGGCTACATCTGGAGTTTCCCGAAGCAGAAATCGAACGTCACCAACTTCGGTGCAGGATTCCTGTTTGGCGGCAAGCACGAGAAGAACATTTTGGAAACCACCCAGGAATGGCTGGACAAGCTTTTCCCCGGCTCCAAGGTGAACAAGGTTGTAGGCGGGCTGGTGCCTGTCTCCAGCACCCTCAAGAGTTACATTCTGGACCGCTTTGCCCTGGTGGGCGATGCGGCCCACCACACGAACCCCCTCACCGGAGGCGGCATCGCGGCGGCCATGCGGGCCGGACGGTATTGTGCCAATACCGTGCACCAGGGCCTAGAATGCGGGAACCTTTCTAAAGCCTTCCTCAAGGCCTACGAAAACAAGTGTTACCTTCAGTTCGGCAGCACCCACGACTTTGAATTCAAGTTCCGCAAGTTCCTGCTGAACATTGACCGAGACGAGCAAATCGGGCTGTACCGCGTACTGCAAGGGTTCGCCCTCAGCGGTTACAAAAAGTCCGCATTCCTGAAAACTCCCCTGCAGTCGGCCAAATACCTCTGGAAATTCCTGAAGTTCAAGGGCTAGGCTCGTTTACACAACACCCCCTTTTTGCTAAATTTGACCTTGAAAATTTTTCAAGGAGTTTTCCATGTTCAAGAAAATCGCTCTGGCCTCGGCTCTCGCCGCAAGTGCCGCATTCGCCACCTGGAACTACTACCCGGTTCTGGAAGCCGGCAAGGGTTCCGCCGAAGCTGGCCTCTACTACGACTGGGACCACGACTGGTCTCAAGCAGGTCTCAAAATCGGAGCTCGCTACAGCCTGATTCAAAATTTGGAACTGTCCCTGCAAGGCTGGGGTTATCAGCTCTGGAGCGAAACGGATTGTGATGGCTGCGCCAACGGCGGTGACGGTCTCCGTGACCTGACTTTGGGAGTCCGCTAT
Source organism: uncultured Fibrobacter sp. (assembly GCA_946186895.1). Taxonomy (GTDB): domain Bacteria; phylum Fibrobacterota; class Fibrobacteria; order Fibrobacterales; family Fibrobacteraceae; genus Fibrobacter. The sequence goes on along the minus strand of CAMHOW010000011.1, from coordinate 37,145 downwards.
GGAATTGCCCCGATGATTACCATCTTTGGCGATGTTCATTTGCCTATCGGCGGTGACGAGGTTACCAGCGATGAAATCTTCATTTACGCCGGTGCCCAGTTCAGCATGCCCATCAACGATGTTCCCGGCATGAAGTTCGGTACCGAAGCAGGCATTCTCTGGGGCTTTGAGCATGACAACAACGAACGCGGCCTTGACATGCATTTGGGCGGCGAAGTTGCTTACACTGTACCCAACGTGGGCGTGACTCCATTTGTGGGCCTGCAACTCAAATACCGCTTGACCGAAAGCACCTGGGACGACCACGGAACGGAAAGAGGACACAATGACGACGGCAACAAGCAAATCAACATCTGGCTGGGCGCAGACTACTTCGTGATTCCGAACCAGTTGGACTTGATTGCCAAACTCTTTGTCCGCAGCGGAAAGGTTGATGACGGCGACGCAACCGGCCTCTATGTCGGTGCCGAATTCTTCTTCTAGTCGCTAATCGCTAGTCTTTAGCTAATAGAAAGGCGTGCCCAAAAGCACACCTTTTTTATTTGCTAGATGGCGGATCGTTGCCCGCCATGACGTAGTTCCTGGAACGGGAGCAATTAACGGCCACAGGTCGCGTCACTTCACATCGTATTCCGGAATGGGCAAGCTCTCCCCTGCCTTCATGGCCTTATCCAGGGCAGCGGACTTTGCCGGATCAAGCCACCAGTAAACCGGAATGGCGTCTTCGCGGTTGAAGCGGTCAAATACCTTATCAGGAGTGCCGTAGCGGTTCCAGTAGAGAATACGATGATGGTCGCATTGCCACATCAGCACGTAGGGCACGATTTCGGCCAGGCGGTTGTCCAAAGCCTTCAGAATCTCGTTACGCTTGGCTAGGTCGAATTCCGTCTTCTGCAGGTTAATCAGGCTGTCCACCACCTTGTCTTGCACACCGGCCAGGTTATTCGTGCCCTTCTGCAGGGCAGTAGCCGAAGACCAGCTAGCTTCCGGATCGCGGAGGCGACCCGCTCCCCAGTTCACCCAGTAAAGGTCAAAGTCCAAGTCATCCAGGCGCTTGCGAAGCGTACTCTGGCTCATCTGTTCGATAGAAGCCTGCACACCTACCTTCTTTAGGTCTTCCAGGAACAGCGTCAGGTGGCGCAGGTCTTCCTGGCTGGTGATAAAGTTGATGGCAAAGGGCTTGCCGTCCTTCTCAAGAATGCCCTGGCCGTTCACCTTGTAGCCGGCCTCTGCAAAAAGGGCGCGAGCACTATCTGGATTAAACTTGTAGTTAGGCACCGTAGGGTTCTGGTTGCCTTCCCACAGGTCGGGATAGTAGCTGTTCAGCAAGAAATACTGGCCGAACATGTATTTTTCGTTCATGGCCTCCCGATTCAAGAGCATGTTGAGGGCCCGGCGCACACGGACATCCTGGAACTCAGGCTTTCTAAGATTGATGGCCATCCCCTGAAAACCGATGGGTTCCTTATTGAAGATACGCTGCTTTACAGCCCAGCCCTTCTGCACGGCGTCAAAGTCGGTCTGTTTCATCCAGATGCTGCTGGTGTAGATGGCATAGGCGTTGATGTCTTGCTTCTTGAAGGCTTCCAGGGCCTTAGTCTGGTCGTTCATGAAGCGATAGCGGATCTTCTCGAAGTTGTACTTACCCCGGTTCCAGTTCTTGTGGAAGCCCCACCAATCGGAGCGGCGGGCCAGTTCCACGTAGCGGTCCTCGCGGAATGTCTTGATTTTGTAGGGGCCCGACACCACAGGGAATTCATAACGAATCTGGTTGAAGTCCTTGCCGGCCCAGGCATGCTTGGGGAATGCCAGCATTCCCGCCGCTTCCCAGAAGTTACCCCAGTGGGATTCCTTGGCGGTCATTTTCACCGTCAGGCTGTCCACTACTTCGGGACGGTCAAAGCGGCTGAGCCCCACCTTGAAAATGGGCGTGAGGTTCTTTTCGTCCATAATGACATCGTAGTAGTACTGAACGTCTTCAGCAGTCACAGGCTTGCCGTCGCTCCACTTGGCCCGCGGATCCACATGGAAGGTAAACGTCTTGCCGTCTTCGGACACACTCCAACTGTCGGCGAGGATTCCCACCTCACGGTCTTCGGTAGAATGCAGGCTCACCAGAGGCTCGAACATCATGCTCATCAACTCGGCAGAGAAACTGTTGTAGTCTTCCCACATGTTGAAGGACTTGGGCATAGAAGAACCCCAAAGGGTAATGGTTCCGCAAGGGCGGGCATCCTTGGAGGCTACAGGGTCAAATTCCCCTGTGGCGGTAGAGTCAAAAGGCAATTCAGGGCAGTTCAGTTCCGCAGACTTGGCCGCAGATTTTGAGCCCGAGGCACCCTGCTCATTGCAGGCCATCAAGGCCACAGAACTCACCAAGGCAAGCGCCAAAGCGCCTGCCGTACAAAAGGCTTTAGAATAAAGATGTTTCATAGCGAATAAAATAGTTAATGAAAATCAGGGTTTGGTAGAAACGACGACCTGCAAGAAGTCCGCTTCTAGACCCATCCGGTGGTTTTCTCTTGAATCCTGAAATTCAACGACATCTGTCTTGAAACCAGCCACGGAATCCATGACGCGGGCGATATCGCCACCCCAGTCGTAAGTCACCAAGGAACCCTTCTCGCTGATGGGGTTACCATGGTACTGTTCTTCCATGATAGGCACGACACGGCCGTCTTCTATCTTGATCCGGGGCCTTGTCTCTAGGAAGGGATAGATAGGAACCGTAAACACGTGCATGCCGCCCGGTTTCAGGCAGCGGAATATTTCCTTCAAGGCCTTCTCGGGTTCGTCGAGGTGCTCAAAGACATCCTGGGTGATGAACAGGTCAAAGGAATTGTCGGGGAACGTCAGTTCTTGCAGGTTCTGGTTCGTGACCTTCCCGCCGTCACCGATAACCTCACCCAGTTTCTTATCCGGGTAGAAGTAGGAATAAGAATAATTCGCACATTCCTTCTTCATGCGGTCAAAGGTAGGGCCACAGGGAGACGACTCGTGGATAGCCAGTTTTTTCCAATCGCCACAACGAGCATCAAGGACAGACATGATGGCTCGCTGGCGGGGAATGCTCTTACAGCGGACACACTTGTACGCGTCCCGCAGCCAATGGTCAAAGGCAACGAAGAGGGTTCTCTTACCGCAACACGGGCAGAATCCCAATGCCGATTTTACGGGCCTGCGCACTACGACTCCTTGGCGGACTTGTCCGCTTCAGCCAGCAGCATTTCCAGGGTCACGCGGGAAGCTTCCTGTTCGGCCTTCTTCTTGTTGCCGCCCTGGCCCCGGCCATAGACCTTGCCGTTCACGTGAACTTCGGTGGTGAACAGCTTCTGGTGCTCGGGCCCGGATTCTTCTACCAGCACGTACTCCGGCACCGTATGGAGCTTGCCCTGCAGGTATTCCAGCAAGGCACTCTTGTGGTTCACGAAGTCTTCGGCCACAATGATATCCTTGACCCTCGGGAAATGGAACTTGTTCAGAATGGCACGGACCTCTTCTAGCCCGCCATCCAGGTACACCGCTCCGAGAACGGCCTCGTAAGCGTCGGCCAGAATGCTCTCCTTGCCGCGGCCGCCCATCTTGGCTTCGGCCTTGCCCATCTTGATGAACTCGCTCAGATTCCATTCCTTGGAAGACTGGGCGCAGGCGTGCCCCGAGACGATGGCGCTCTTGCGTTTAGAAAGCTCCCCTTCCGGGTCGTCGGGGTACATCTTGTAGAGGAACTCGGTAGTGAGCATGTTCAGCACGGAATCGCCCAGAAATTCCAGGCGCTCATTGTTGCTCTCGTAGGGCAGGTCCGTTCCCGACAGGAACGACCGGTGGACCAGCGCATGGGCCAGCAGTTCCGGGTCCTTGAACCTGTACCCGAGCTTCGCCTCAAGCCCGCCACCGGACTTCTGGCGAAACCAGAGTTTTAGGATCTTGTGTAAAAGGTTGGTTTTTTCCATAGGCTTTGATAATTCGGATTTCAGAGTTCGAAATTCGGAGTTGAGTTTAAGAGATTAATTCCTAATTCAGAATTCCGAAATCCGAACTAAAAAAGGGCAGCCTCATCCGGGCCACCCTGTCCAGTTTCTTTATCGAACCAGGCCTAGATTATGCCTTCTTGGATTCGATGAAGGCAACCACATCGGCAACCTTCTGGAACTTCTCGGCGTCGGAGTCGAGAATTTCGACTTCGAATTCGTCTTCGAGAGCCATCACCAGTTCGACGCGGTCCAGAGAGTCGGCACCGAGGTCGTTGCTGAACTCGGATTCCATCTTCACGTCCTCGGCCTTCACTTCCAGCTTGGAAACGATAACGTCGGTGATCTTCTTAAAAATTTCTTCTTGTGTCATTGTTTACTCCATTTGGATTTGTTTAACTTAAATTTAGAAATTTATGGCTAGGCGTTCAAGCCCCCGTCCACACCAATTATCTGGCCCGTGATGTACTTGGCGTCGTCCGATGCCAAAAAGGCCACCAATTTGGCCACATCTTCAGGCTGGCCCAGACGGCCCAGAGGGATCTGGGATGCGTATTTTTCGCGAATTTCGGCACCCAACTTGGCAGTCATGTCCGTATCGATAAATCCGGGAGCCACGGCGTTCACCGTAATGCCCCTAGCGGCAAGTTCCATGGCGTTGGTCCGGGTAAGGCCGATAACCCCCGCCTTGGCAGCAGCATAGTTAGACTGGCCAGCCTGGCCACGCAGGGCGTTGATACTGGAAACGTTCACAATATGACCGCTGCGGTTGCCCATCATGGTCCGGGCCACGGCACGGGTGCAAAGGAACACGGAACGCAGGTTGGTGGCGATGACGGCGTCAAAGTCCTCATCCTTCATGCGCATCAGCAGGCCGTCGCGGGTAATTCCGGCATTATTTACCAGAATGTCCACCGTACCCATGTCGGTGATAATCTGCTTGAACACGGCCTGGACCGTAGCAGAGTCCGCCACGTCGCAAGCGTAGCTCTTGACCTGGACTCCAAGTTCGGAGCTGAGCTTCGCGGCCAGATCCTCTTTGACAGAGGTGGAGAGTATTGCCACGTCGGCACCTTCACGAGCCAATTCGGTGGCAATGGCGAGCCCGATACCACGAGAAGCGCCAGTGACAATAGCCTTTTTACCTGTAAGTTTACCCATATTCATTACCCCTTCAATGCCTGGAAAGCTTCGATGGTTTCCACCGGAGTGACCTTCACTTCGCGGCTAATCTTTCTCATGAGGCCCATAAGCACCTTGCCCGAGCCCACTTCCACGCCCTGGGTCACGCCCAAGGAAATGGCCTTGTTCATGCAGTCGTTCCAACGGACGGGGCTTACCAGCTGGCGCACCAGCAGGTCGGCAATTTCGCTGCCCTTGGTTACGGGTTCAGCCACCACGTTGGCAATGACCGGCTTTTCTACATCCTTGAAGGTGGTCTTCGCGATAGCCTCGGCAAGGCCTGCCTGGGCGAACTGCATCAGCGGGCTATGGAAAGCACCCGAAACAGCCAGCGGAATGGCCTTGATACCAGCGGCACCGCAGTTTTCTACAAGCTTGTTCACACCGGCAACGGCACCGGACACCACAATCTGGCCCGGACAGTTGATGTTGGCCGGAACCACCACGCCGGCATCCTTCACCGCTTCGCAGAGTTCCAGAATCTTGGCCTCGTCCTGGCCCATGATGGCGGCCATGGCGCCCGGGTTTTTGGAGCCGGCACTAGCCATCAGTTCGCCACGGGTACGCACCAAGCGTAAGCCCTCTTCAAAACTGAAACCACCAGCAGCGTAGATAGCAGAATATTCACCAAGAGAGTGGCCAGCCACATAGTCAAAGGCAAAGCCTTCGGACTTCAAAAGTTCCATCACCATGGCAGACACGGTGAACAGGGCGGGCTGGGTATTGTCGGTGCTCTTCAGAACATCTTCCGGGCCTTCGGCCATGAGCTTCGAAAGGGAGAAGCCGAGAATCTCGTCGGCCTGCATCATAATCTTCTTGGCCGGTTCAAAGGTGGAAGCGAGGGTCTGGCCCATGCCCACATACTGGGCGCCCTGACCAGGGAAAAGCAGAATCGTCTTAGACATTACAACCTCCGCGGAATACCGCGATTTCTTGTTACGTCCCAAATTTAAAAAAGAACAGGGGCATTCCTAGGGCAAGCGGGCAAAAACCGCGAAATCCCTGCAAATAAAAGCATATTGGAATGTTTTTGTAAGTAGGGTTAAAATGAGAAGACCCTCCCGTCGCGCATATAATTGCTTAGAACAGAGCAAAGATTTTAGGGTTGCGGCAATTAAGTGCACGCGCACCTTCGGTGCATACAGCACATACAAAAAAAAGAACGGAGTTTTTCAACTCCGTCCTTAAAAGCCTGTTACAGACAAATTAGCAAAGACTTTTTACTTGGCCTCGGCAGGTTCGTCCTTGATGGCGGCCAGGCGTTCGTTCACGTTCTTGAACACGCCCTTCTCGGCATACTTGGCGGCCACCTCGACAGCCTTCTCGATGGCGAGAGCGTCGGAGCGTCCGTGAGCGATAATGCCCGTGCCGTTCAGACCCAAGAGCAAGGCGCCACCGGTCATGCGGTAGTCCCACATCTCGGCAAAGCGACGGCCAGCCTCGGTATCGATGGTGCCGAACATCTTCTGGTGCAGTTCGAAGAAGCCTTCCAGCATCTTCAACACCACGTTGCCCGTAAAGCCAGAGGTCACCACCACGTCGGCAGCACCCATGATAAGGGTCTCGCCTTCGATGTTACCGATAAAGTTCACCGGGGCGGACTTCAACAGCTGGTGTGCTTCCTGAAGCACGGCCGGGCCCTTGTGTTCCTCTTCGCCCATATTCAAGAGGCCAACCTTCGGGTTCTGGTATCCGAAGTAGGTCTCGGCGAAGGCGGAACCCGCGATGGCAAAGTCCACCAGGGTAGAGGCGCGCTCATCCACGTTGGCACCGGCATCCACCAAGATGATGGGGCGGTCGACGGTGGGAATCACGCAACCGATAGGCGGGCGGCTGAACTTTTCGCTAGACTTGCCCAGAAGCATGAGGCAGCTCGCCATCATGGCACCGGAGTTGCCGGCGCTCACGGAGGCGTCTACCATGCCCTTCTTCTGGAGGGCAACGCAGGTCACCAGGCCAGAATGGGGCTTCTTCTTGAGAACCTGGACAGGGTGTTCGTCCATGGCCACCGGATCGGGGGCATCGACGACAGAGATTCCGTTACCCGTATAGCCAAGCTTTGCAAGCTTTTCCTTGACCTCGGCCTCGGGGCCGCAAAGGACAACATGGACATTGGGGTTCTTGTTCGCCGCATTGACGGCGCCTTCAATAACCACATCGGGGGCGAAATCGCCACCCAGAGCATCCAGAGCTACACGAATCATGGAATTCTCCCTTCGATTTTCAATTTAGAACAATTAGGCTTCGGCACCCTTCATGTCGACAACTTCTACGCCATTGTAGAAACCGCAGACCGGGCACACGCGGTGCGGGCGCTTCACGGAACCGCAATGATCGCAAGTAGCCATAGCCGGGGCTTCCATCTTCCAATGGGTACGGCGCTTGTCACGACGAGCGGTAGAGGTCTTTCTTTTAGGTACGGCCATTTTTAACTCCTATTTTCCATTTTGCTCTTGAGAGCTTTTAGTTTTTCCCAACGGGGGTCCATGGGGCTTTCGGCACCAGGGTCACCTTCGTCGGCTTGATTGTTTGATACAAAGATAAAATCTTCTTCGGGATTTTTCACGGGAGCCTGCGGTTCTTGCAGGATTACAAGCTCCCGAACGCACTCCGAGACCTCTACGAACTCCTGATTCTGGGGAATCCGGTAGGCGTACACGTCGGCGTCCTCCTCGTCAAGCTCCTGGGAAGCCACCTGGCTGCGAGTCACCTCCACCACCATCTCGGTTGAGAAGGGGCGGTCGAAAGGTTCCAGCGTCCTGGAGCAGGTGAGATTCTGCGTACCAGAAAGCTTGCCCGTCAGCAAAAAGCGGTCGCCGGCTTCGGGGCTTACCAAAAGTTCGGCCACGAGCTCGCCCACCAGGTGCAGTTCATCGAACAGCTCGGGGGCATCATCCCTAGACCAGACCGTGCGGCGGTCCTCGGGTTCAGCGAGAGTCTTGACAAGTTCAATTTTCAAAGCGGGCTAAATTTAGCAAAAAGGGGCAAGAAGTTCAAGAGAGGCGAAGCCTGTCCTGGTGGGCCTTCAGGGCCGCAAGGAAGGCCGGACGCTTGGAATCGTCGGCAAGAGCCTCCACCACCTTGACAATTTTCCTCATGTCGGAGACATAGACCACAGGGCCCAGAGCCTCCGGGGCAAGCCTTACCGCGGCAAGCTTGTCGGTGACAATTCCGCCACCGACCACCAAAACCGTGCCAATGTCGTTCTTCTTGAATTCCCGAACCACATGCAGCATCTCGGAGAATCCCGACGCGAACTGGGCCGACAGGTACACGATGTCGGGCTGCTCGCACACCAGGGATTCCATAATCTTCTCGCAAGAGCATCCACTGCCCAGGTCCACCACCGGGAATCCGTAATTCGAAAGAATCTTGCCCAGAATATCCCTGTCGATGTCGTGGACAATGGAATCCATAGAAGCCAAGACAAACTTTGCCGCAAAAGGCGGACGGGCAGACGGATTCAGCTTTAGCTCGGCTAGCCTCTTTTCTAGGCGGGGCATGAAAATCTTTCCGGAAGCACCACCGGCCTTGCTCCTCGCAGAAGCCTCCGCACATTCCAGCAGGGCATCCGTAGCCTCTGGACTGCGATTGAACAGCAGGTCCTCGATCAAGTGGCGAAGTTCCAGCGGGACCTCTTCGTAGGCAGGCAAAGCACCCGTAGCCTCAATGGCAAAATCCATACCGGCAAGGCATGCATGGTACAGGAATACGGCGTGCATGCAGTCCCGCAGGAGCGCGTCCTCTTTATAGGCGTAGCTCAAGAGGGAGAGTTCCCCCACCACGTGGGCACGAGGAAGCATTTCCTTCACGTAGCGGCAAGCCCCGAAAAAGTCCTTAGCCGATTCTGGATACTCATCCCGGCCCGTGCCTATGGGGCAAACATTCGGGTCGAACAAGATGTCCTCGGGCAAAAAGTCTAACCGGCCCACCAGCAGGCGGTACATATTCTCAAACAGTTCCACCCGACGCTCATACGTAAGGGCCAAGCCCTTCTCATCTTCAGCCTTGCACACTACGGCAAAGCCGTGGCGGCGTATCTCTTCGGCCCGGGCAAGGAAAACCTCCTCGCCCTCCTTGAGGCTGATGGAATTCACTATTCCCTTGCCCTGCACGCATTCCATACCGGCCAGCAAGACATCCCAGCGGACCGATTCAATCATGACCGGGCGTTCTGCCGTTGCAGGCTTTTTCAAAAGCTCCGTCAAGAAGCGGGGCATCTTGGACTTGGGATCTTCCAAACCGGCATCTAAATTCACCCGAATGACCTTGCCCGGCTTTTCCGGCGCCGCCACACTCACAAGGCCACTCCCCGGAGCAACCTCCATAGGGTCGAGCCCGCTCAACAGCAGGTTGTAGTTGCGGGAAGGAACTTTACGAGGATCGCGGCCCGCCAGTGAGCGCATAAAGGTACGGATGGTCTCAGGCGTCGTTCCACGGCCACCCACCACATTCACCAGAAGGTCATTTGGAATATAGCCGTCCGTAAAGGCGCTCACCCTCACATAGGCATCTTTCACATTCCGCAAATGGGGCAACACATCTGCCGCCGAAGCCCCTTCAAAACCGACACTGAAAATAGGGAAACTGGAAACGCTGTGCCAAAACGCCCTTGCCGACTGGCCGGACTTTAAGCGGCCACGACCGTCGTCGATAATCGCCGACACCATAATGGGATAAAGCTCGCCCCGCTTCTCGCATTCCTTACAAATAGCATATAGGGCGGCCTTGCAGTTCAGGGTATCAAAAACCGACTCCACCAAAAGCACATCGGCGCCACCGTCCAGTAGGCCACGGATTTGTTCACCGTAGGCTTCCACAAGTTCGGAAAAACTTTCGCTTACCACGTTGCCCGCAGGGCCAATGCTTCCCACCACGAACTTGGGCGTTATCATGGTTCCAAGAGCGCCTCTCCGCTCGTTGTACTCCTTAATTGCCTCCCGGGCCACCTGGGCACCTGCCTTGGCAATATCGTAGGCCATATGCTGCAGGCGGTATTTCGCCTGGCCAAAGCTTGTGGCACCGAAGGTGTCAGTCCTTATCAGGTCCGCGCCCGCTTCGAGATACGCTATATGGATTGCCTTCACCTTGTCGGGAGCGGTCAGGCACAGCACATCGTTGTCGCCTTTCAGTTCCACGTAATGGTCAGCGAACATCTTCCCACGAAAATCTGCTTCCGTCAGGTTCTGCTGACTAAGCACAGTCCCGAAACCACCGTCCAAAAGCATGATCCGGTAGTTACAGCAAGAAATCAGGTCCTGGTAAGATTTGGAGATGTTCATAGAGGAATCCCGTTACCACCGTTGGTTTTTGCCCTTGACTTCGCCAGGCAACAACTGTCCGGGGCTGGAGCGCTGGCCGTCACGACCCACAAAATTGGGATTAAACTGTTTGATCTGCGCCTGCTTTGCCTCGGCCTGGGCTTCTTGCAGGTGCTTTTCCCAATCCTGCACGGCATCGTCCAGTTCACCGCGGGCCTGGAGCATCAAATCCCGGAGCTGCAAAAGTTCCAGCATCTGGTCGCGCTTCATCATCCACAGTTCCTCTTCTTCGGGCATGCGCTCGATATTGAAGAGTAGGTTCAAGTATTTCTTCTCGGCTTCGGCATAGGCCTTGTAGGTCTGCTCGTAAACCAGGTAGCGGTCGTCTACCATGGTCTGCTGGGGCGAAGGGTGGTTCGCGCATGCCGAAAGCAGGCCCGCCACAAGCAAAATCCCGTATTTCACCCTAGACTGAGTCACTGTTCAGCGCTCTCCTCGGGCCTTTTCAGGTTGAACAGGCGCTCGTTGGTAATGTGACTTTCAAAGACCACCGTATCCTTGGTCACCGGGTGGACCATGGTATGCTTACCCACCTTTACTTCACGTTCCTGGCAGGGGATTCCCGTCTCGGGTTCCATCATCACCTCGAAAGCGGTGTTGTATTCCGCCTTGAGCCCAGAGCTATAGGTCTTATACTTGTCCGGGATGATATTGCTGTTCACGTGTTGCTCCCAGATGTAGTAGGGGAAACTTTCCGTTTCGGTGAGGTAAACTACGTAATCCAGGCAACGGCGGTGGTCCCGGTTCTCGAAGCCCTTCACCACCACGGAGTCAATCTTGATCAGAGCGAAGTTCAGACGGCCCTGGCTTTCCAAAAGCTTCGTGATGTTTCCCTTGGTGGGCACTTCGCCTGTAAGCAGGTGGGACATTTCCCAACGGTGCTTTTCCAGACGCTTCAGGTGAGGCTTGTAGTCCGGATTCAAAAGCTGCTTGCGCCAGCGTTCCGGCATGGGAATGTGGGTCAAAAGCGTATCGTAGCCGTCGTCGATTCCTTCCAGAGATGTTACAACGCGGTCCACCGCCGCAAGGTCCACTTCCTTAATACGGAAGGCCAGTTCAGAAGGCATAAAATTCTTCAGGTAGCCACGAGACTTATCCATCACGTACTTACGCTTTACCTTCACGGTGTCTCCGCTAGAGGAATAATTCAGGTCAGCATAGGCAGCCGTAATGGTTCCCATCTGCTCGGTCCCTTCCATGTCCACCGTAGCAAAGTAGCTTTCGGCGTACAGTTCCAAGTCCACAGGAGCAGAGAGCTTGTAACCCACTGTTACCGTAGTCTCGTTACAGCCCGACAGGAGCATAAGGCCTAAAGCGGCTCCCAAAAAAGCAAATCGTCTCATGCGCATTCCAATAAATCTTTCAAAAAAATCGTCAAGTTACTTGTTCTTGGTCAGGGTCAGTTCCTTAGCCGCCAAAACACGGCCCTCGGTGCTGAACTCCACCACCACAGAACCAGGGTTCTTCTGATGAGCCAGTTCGCGGGCGGTCATGAGGCCACCATGCTTGGACTTTCCCTGCAAGGTGTAGGCGCCCAGCTTTTCGGTCACGGCCACTTCACGGTCCCAAATCTTCTTGCCCTTACTAGCGAGCGTTCCCTCGTAGAAGGTGATGGTCATCTTGGTAAAGTCAAAATTCTTGCCATAGCGGAACTGCACAATCAGCTGGTCGTTCAGGGCGAACTCGCTAGACGTATCGGCCACCACCTGGGTACCCGGGTTCCATTCCCTGCCGCAGACCACAGCGGGTTCCTCGGTAGAGCATGCCGAAAGCAAAAGCCCAAAGGCTACAAACAACAAAAACAATGATTTTTTCATAATCACCTCTTCTTTACTACCGCAATTTAGCAAAATACAGGTGTACGTTTCTAGCGGGCCAGCACGAACATCATTTCCAGATGGGGCGTCTGGGGGTAAAAAGCAAAACCTTCAGCCCGCTTCAGGGCAAATCCCGCCTGTCTGAACTTCGCAAAATCCCGAGCAAGGGTCACCGGGTCACAGGATACGTAAATCACCCGGTTCACCGAGCTTTTCACGATGGCTCCTAACGCTTCCGGCGGAAGCCCCGTTCTAGGCGGATCCACAATCAAAGTGGCAGGAATATCCACCACGTTCTTTACCAACCATTCCTCTGCCGGCGCAGAAACATTTTCAACAGAATCCGTAGCAGACAAATTAACCTTCGCATACTGCAGGCACAGCCCGTCCCGCTCCACCGTGGTAATCCGCTTGAACTTATCCTGCAATAAGGCGGCAAAGAACCCCACCCCACTGAAAAGGTCTATGAGCCACTCATCGCTGGCCGCACCCGAGGCAATCCCCTCATCCACCGCCTCCCGCACGGACTGTACCAACCGGGGCAACAGGGAGAGGTTGCTCTGGAAAAACACAGAGGCGTCACTCTTTATTTGTTTGGCCCCTATCTTAACGCAGCTGACGGAGCTTTCACGCTTACGGGCCTCGGGCATTCCGCGGTAATAGTAGGCCACACGGCCCGTGCCATCGTCGAAAAGGTTTAGTTCCAAGTCTCTCGGAATGCGCTTCAAGCCTTTGAATATTTCCGAAGGTTTGGCGTTTTTCAAAAAGTCATTCAATCCCGACGTGAGTACGGGGCAGCTTTCGATAGCCACCACCCCGTTGCTTTCCTGCTTGCGGAAACCAAAACGGCAATGCCCGTCACGCTCGCCTAGGTAAACCACCCGGGCCCGGTTCCTGTAGCCCCAAGGCTCACCCTGATGGATTACAAAATCGGCGGGCAATTCTTCGTGGGCGATCCGCTTGAAGTTTTCCCGCTCCACACGTTCCAAATAGGTCACCTGTTTCGCGGAGTCCAGATGCTGTAAGCTGCAGCCGCCACACTTTCCGTATAGCGGGCACTTCGGCTGTGCGCGGTCGGCGCTTTTTTCCAGTACCTCCACCACCCGACCCCGCGCAAAGTCTTTCTTGCCGGCAGTCAGTTCCACCCGGCAGCGTTCCCCGGGCAGGCCTCCCCGCACAAAGCACACGCGGCCATCGGGCAGGCGGGCAAGTCCCTCGCCCCCCTGCACCAGCTTTTCTATGGAAAGTTCACAAATCACGGAGCAAAATATAGCATCCGTACACATCACGCTACATTTTCCGCCAAATAAACCTATATTATTGCATTATGAAGAAAACAATCCTACTCCCCATTTTGGCCACCATGGCCCTCTCTCTCACGGCCTGCGGCGGACACTTCGCCAAGACCCAGACCACCGAGCAGCAGAACGCCCCCCTGGACTGCACCGGTCTTCACATGAAGAACGCCCAGTGGCACTTCACCGACGCCAACGGCCTTGCCCTGGATGTATACGGAGCCTGCCACAAGGGCATGAAGCACGGGAACTTCGAGTTCCTCGTCGATGGCAAGAAGGTCGCCGTCACCAAGTTCGTCAAGGACAGAGAAGAAAAGACCGCTTGTACTGCCACTGCCGAAAAGACCAGGGATCCCCTGGAAAAGTGCCTCGCCAAGGTGGGCAAGTAATCTCAACCACAATTACAAATGAGCCGCGGCAACGCGGCTTTTTTTATATTGTAAAAACACCCGGTAGGAGGCACCATGCAATACGCCCATGCAATTTATGACAAGAAATTCGCCACAAGCGTTTCTCTTGCGCTATTCCTTTGCATCGGAGCAGCCTCCCTTACAGCCTGCGGCGACGACAGTTCCTCCGGTACAAACGACGAGCCGGTCAAATCCACCGAAACAAGCTCCCTGGAAGTAGACGAGAAGAACCACACCCTTACCTGGACAACCGACAACGCCAAGGACCTGTGCATCCTTGAAAGCGGCAACTTCTCATGGAAAACCATTAGTCTCGGCACCTCAACGGAATCTGCCAAATACGAATTCCGTGGGGACACCCTGGTACTTTACCCCCTGGTTTACAACAATGGGGAACTAGAACGATTCGGCCACATGTACGTAGGAGGCGAGGCAAACAAGCTCTACGGCACCTGGAAAGACATCTTCTGCGATTACGACCCGCAAGAAAAGGCCCGCTACTGTGCCCAAGGTTCCGCCTTCGCCATAAGGACCCTCACCCTTTCTAAAGGGAAAAGGATTCTTGAAACCGAATACGACTTCGAAGGTTATAGCGCTTCAAAGAACGAGAATCTGATCCTTTCCGAACTGACGGCAGACCTTTTCCGGGCCCTGAAGGGAACCGTGGAGCTCTACATCCCGGGAGCATTCCTGAATGATTCGGCAAGAGTCAAGAGCCTTATTCAAGAATACAAGATTTCTACCTCGTCGCAAACCAAGACCTCCATCGGATTCAAGATGGATGGAAAGGAATTCTCCCTCAAGTACACCGAAGCCGAAGAAACCCTTGCAAAAGACGGAAGCGGAAGGCTGAATCGCGTCGTAAAACTTGAACTATCCTCGGGTAAGACCGTCTGCAACCTGGACTTTGAGCGCGCCTTCATGGAGAAGGACCTGTGCAAGGCTGAAAACAAGGCCTACCTGGACACAGAAAAGGAAATCGACGGTAACGGAAACAACATCGAACACGCCGTCGCCTACCTAGTCAACAACCAGGCTGATTTCGAGAAGTGCGTCAAGTCCATCGCCATACCACAAAAAAGCGGTGGCGACGAAGGCTATAACGACGAACTTAACTAGCCTTTTCTGACTCGTTTACCAATTCCGGATGCTTGTCCGCAATGCGACGGGCAAGGTACACGAAGGGCGTATCCATCAGGGACGTCACAATAAAGATGCCGTACCCAAAAATCAGGATTTCGCCGATGGTGTTCCAGGGGAACACTCCCGCAAAGGCCAGCAAGTTGAAGGCCACCACGTTAATCAGCTGGCTCACCAGCGTAGAGCCGTTATTGCGGAGCCACAAGAAACCCCTGCGGTTTCCGAATTTTTTCGTGGTCCAATTCCACCAGAAATGGTAGGCCCACACGTCGTAAATTTCGCAGACAGCATAGGCCACCAGGCTAGCCAACATCACACGGGGCGTATTGGCAAACACTGTGCGGATGGGCTCTGCCATGGAATCCCCCTCGGCAGGGATATACAGGAACCAGCTTTGGGAAATCAAGATGAAGGTGACATTGGCGAGGATCCCTATCTTAACGCAACGGCTAGCCTCTTTCTTACCGAAAATCTCACTCATGATGTCGGTAGCAAGGAAGGTGGAGGCAAAAAGGACATTACCCAGCGTGGTATCGAGACCGAAGGCGTGGACAAGAATAAGCACCTCGATGTTGGCGGCGATAGTGCAGATGACAGTCCAGGCAAAGACGCCCTGCTTTCCGAAGAAGCGGAAGAAGGCCACAAGGGCACCAAAGAACACGAAGATGGACGCAATGAGAATGATTTCGTTTTGGAAAGGCATGGTTATTTCCTCCTATCAACGGCAACAAACAGGCGGGACTTGGCCAATGCTTCAAATTCGGTACCGGGCTTGCCGTAGTTGGCAAAGGGATAAAGGGAAATTCCACCGCGGGGCATGAACAGGCCTTCCACTTCGATGTATTTGGGGTCAAGGAGCTTTACCAGGTCCTTCATGATGATGTTCACGCAGTCTTCGTGAAAATCTCCGTGATTGCGGAAACTGAACAGGTAAAGCTTCAGTGACTTGGATTCCACCAAAAACTGGTCGGGAATGTAGTGAATCTTGATTTCTGCAAAGTCGGGCTGGCCTGTCTTGGGGCAGAGACTGGTGAATTCCGGGCAGTTGAAAGTCACCATGTAGTCGTTTCCCGGATGCTTGTTGGGGAACTTTTCCAGCACGTCGGGACTGTAGGTGGTAGCGTACTTGGTGGCGGTATTGCCGAGCAGTGTCACGCCTTCGAGTTCAGATTCTGAACGCATTTGGACTCCTAGTTTTGGTTTATAGGCCGGCACGTGCCGCCTAACGTCAGGATGGAATTTCGAACTGACGGGGACAAATATAGAATTTAACGGCGAATTGTCGGTACGGCAGCGAGAAGCTTCTTGGTATATTCGTGCTGCGGATCGGTCAACACGACACGGGATTCCCCACGTTCCACGACCTTTCCGAAGTACATGACCAACACCTGGTCGCTCAAGGCCCGCACCACCTGCATGTCGTGGCTGATAAACACAATGGAAAGGTTCAGCTCGTTCCGCAGGTCGTCAAGCAGGTGTAAAATCTGAGCCTGGACCGAAACATCCAGGGCGCTGGTCACCTCGTCGCACAGCAACACCTTGGGCCGGACCATCAGGCTCCGGGCAATGCAAAGCCGTTGCCGCTGCCCCCCCGAGAATTCGTGGGGGAACTTTTGGAGCGAGCCCACCGGTAAGGAGACCCGCTCCAAAAGCTCCTTTGCCCGTGCCTCCGCCTCACCCAGTTTCACTCCACGGGCAAGCAGCGGCACAGTCAGAATCTCAGAGACCGTCTGTCTTGGGTTTAGGCTACTGTAAGGGTCCTGGAAAATCATCTGCACCAGGTCCGAAACTCGCCTGCCAGATTTCCCGAGACGTCCATTCGAAACCTCTTCGCCAAAAAGCCTGAACCGCCCCTGGTCCATCGGTACAAGCCCCACCAGGGACTTTACCAAGGTGGTCTTTCCGCAGCCGGACTCCCCCACGATGGAAAGAATCTTCCCTTGGGGCAAACTGAAGGACACGCCGTCTACGGCGGTAAAGTAATCTTGAATCTTACCGAGCACACCACCACGACGCGGGAAACGGATCGTCAGATCCTCCACCTCCATCGCGAGTATTTCGGCTATTTCGGGCAAGCGGAACTACCCCTGTTCCTTGACAGGTTCTTCGTCCAGGCTATCCAGGGCTTCCTGAACGTTCTGTTCCGTCTTCAGCAGTATCTGACGGCATTTTTTCAGCAGTTCCGTAGCCTCCTTGACCCGCTCCGAAAGTTCATCGATACCCATTTCAGAGTTGTCGATACGTTCCAAAATGCCTTCCAAACGGTCCATGGAGTTCTTATATTCAAGATTTTCTGTACTCATGTTCAAGAATATAGTTAGATTTAGCAGACATGGATTTCAGCATACGGCACAGGGTCCCGGTTTTCAAGCAGCTGCGCCTCCTCCCAGCGGTGGCGGCGGCATTCCTGCTTTGTGCCTGTCTAGACATTCCGGACTCCCCTGAACCGAAAAATACGGCCTCCTACGTGACCGTCTATGCCGTTCAAAAAGGCAAGGCCGATTCGGCAAGCCTAAAGGTCAACCCCGAAAGCCCGGCCACCTTAAAAGCCGAAGTCTTTCCTAGGGAACTTGAATCCGAACTAGACTTCGCCTGGTACAGGGATTCTCTGCTGGGCAGTGGCGCCACCTTCAAGATTTCCGCCTACGCGGAAGAAGATTCTATTCCCAACAAGCTTGTGGTAAAGGACCGCGAAGGAAATACAGCCGACCTCAGTTTTGAAATTACGGTCAATAGTCCCCCCACCTTCACCGAAGACTTTTCTCCGGCACAAGGCGACACCCTATACGGCACGACCCGCACCTCTTTTGCCTTCAGCTGGAAAGCCGAAGACAGCGAAGACGCCTCCCTGGACTACATTCTAGAACTAGACACAGCCCATTACTACGTAGGCGCCCTAGAAAAGATACAGCAGTCGGGCCTCCAGCCGGGAACCCACCTTTTCCGCGTCATCGTGAAAGATTCGGAAGGCGACACCGACACCCTTCCCCTAGTCAAGTTCTACGTGGCCGACACATTGGAGGCGAAAAAATGAAAATTCGCCTTCTAAAATCATGGCTCTTGGCCATCACCGCCCTGGCGACCCTTTCTATGCAGTCCGCCTGTAGCGACAGCGACCAGTACCTTTACGACGCCGAAGAAACGGTCGCCCTCCAGATTCATGCCGAAATGGCCCTTACCTATGAAATCGATTCCTTGCGAGTCCGGGCAGACACTGTCACCTCCAAGGATACCCTCATCTTTATCGGGGAAATCACTCCCAACAGGCAGGCCCACTACCGGGAATACTACTGGACCCTGGACGGCAAAGACTTTTCCAACGACATGAATTTCCGCAAGCCTATCACAAAGGCTGGCTACCACGAGGTATGTTTCGTGGTGACGGACTACTTTGGCGATACCCTGCGGGACACCCTACGTCTCTGGGTAACGAATCCGCCTATCATAGAGCCTCACGGATTCATTCCCGCCATAGGAAGCCAAGG
Source organism: uncultured Fibrobacter sp. (assembly GCA_946186895.1). Lineage (GTDB taxonomy): Bacteria > Fibrobacterota > Fibrobacteria > Fibrobacterales > Fibrobacteraceae > Fibrobacter. The sequence goes on along the minus strand of CAMHOW010000011.1, from coordinate 18,527 downwards.
TCTTTCCCCAAAAGACGGAATCTACTTCGCCTGGCATGGTTACGACCCGGATTCCATCTCGAAAGTGTATTACCAGTTCAAAATTCGGGAACCTAGGGGACTTGCCTATACCCATGATCTTCATCAAAAACTTTACACGTCCAGCAGCACCATCCTGGACACCCTTATAGAAGCGCCCTACTTTACTTATTGGGACAATCCCGGATTTTACCACCGGTTAGAAAACCTGAAATTCTATACCTGGGAGGTTCGTGCGGTCAACGAGTTCGGACTAGAATCCGACACGCTTATCCAGGGGGAATTCTTTACCAAGGGGAACCGGAATGAAGGCGGAGTCCAGACATTCATCCGATTCTCAAACGAATCTCTTTATGACAGCTATAGCCGCAATGGAAATATCCATCTTGACATTCTGGATTCACTGTCAAATCTGGTCGTTGAGCGCGAGATTGGTCTAGATACGAATCAATTTGTCGTTTCACCGCTGAAACCTGGTAAGTACAGAATTATCGCCAGCCTGCCGAAGCTGACGGACTTTAGCCCCGATACCGCTGATGTGGTGGTACTCCCTGGAGAAATTGCCATTGCGGACACGCTACGGCTGTCGGACACCATTCCTCCATCCAGTAAGTACCTCACCCCCGAGGGCGTGCTCCAAGATATTGACACCCTGGATTTCAAGGACACTCTCCGATTCTACTTTGAAGAATTCGGTGGCAACTTCTACCAAAATTTCTTCTGGAACGGGCAGGAACTGCGGGGCGCCTCTTTCTTCCGCGAAATTTCCTACAACGAGGACCGAACTGCAGACACAGTCTTCTTAATGCTACCCCAGTCCTACAAAAGCTGGACCTATCAGCTGTTATCCGTCAACGCCTACGACTACAGTGGCAACCTGAATTCCAAGACCTATGTCATCAGACCTAGCCTTGAAAGGCCCGAACCGGAGTCCAGTTCCTCTAGCGTAGAAAGTTCCAGCAGTGCAGGAGGCAAAGATGACTAGATTGTTCATTGCCTTCGCTCTCGCTAGCCTTTTCTTGCTTCTTGCCGGATGCCGTGAAGACGCCCTGATTTCCAGAACCGATATTCAGTTCTTGGAACAAGGAATCTTGGTTTCGTCCTGGAGCGACGAGGAACGTTTTGTCCGACACACCGAGATACTAGACACCCTCTACATCAACCAAGACGAGACCGTCATCTTTACCTCAGTCTATGCACTGAATGGAAATACCATATCCTCGGATAGTGCGTTGAACCTCTACAGTTCTCACTATTGGATATTAGAAGGCGACAGCATCAATGCCACCTCTTTCGAATACACTTTTGATTCCACAGGATACCGCATTGGCATCTTGAACACCGTCGATTATACGGGCGACACCCTGAAAGACACCATCCATATTTTCGTGGGCACGCCCTTGAGCATCACCCTGGTAACGCCGCCCCTGAGCGCAAGCGTTGAGCCCCTATCCGACGACTATGTGGAACTCAACTGGGATATTTCGGGCATTGACCCCTGGGAAAAATCCAACTGTGCAGTCTATGCAGCCGTCGCAGAAGGAGTCGCCCTTTCCAGGAACACCCACTGGCTAGACATTCTGGATTCCGTAAGCAAGCTTTCCGAGGGCGACTGCAAAAACGGAATGCGTCTCAAGGGCCCGCTGATCTCGGAAAACTGGCTCAAGATGAACGAGCTTGACCTTAAGGATACCTCCCTCACCGTCTACTGGGGAGTCAAGGCTACGGCATATACGGACTTCGGTTTCGAGGAACAGGCCAAGGACGCCTCCTCATTCAACACAAAATTCACCGAAAAGAATGTTTCCGTACTCCAGGTCAAGCCTATCTACGAATCCCTTACCCCAGGCACCAAGGTTTCCACGAAGATTGTACTCATAAACGCTTTTGGCGACACCCTAAAAACCGTAAATTTCGAAAAGCCCAACGAAGCAATTAACATTAACGCCCAACCCCAAAGTGGCCTACGCATCTATGCGTACGAGACAAAACTAACGGACTACGAGGCTGCCCCCATCACAATCGACGTGCCTGAACGCTCCATGCTCCGCCTGGCCGACAGCATCGTCTTTACAGACAAGATTCCGCCTAAAGCTTCTCCGGTAAAGAACACCCTGGCCCTCACCGACAGCGTTAGGTTCTACTTTATGGATAGCGGCTCGGGCATCAATCCCACCCAGAAAAAATTCGTCATTGCCGATTTTGACACCGTCAACGTAGTTTACGATTCTGACATCCTTTCTTTTGCTAACCCTTGCCGTAAGGATTGCCAAATAAGGATACCCATTCCCGACAATGCCAGGAACCGCAACTCCGAGATGTTCTGGAAAATGGTGCCAGACAAGGATTCGCTCCGGATTACAGGACCCTTTGTACAAACGGAGGATCAATAATGATTTTCAAGAAAGTCATTCCCACCCTCCTACTTCTGCTTTGGGGCCTTGGTTTTGCCGATGAAAGCGCTCCGCGGGAGCGTTACCTGCACGTGTCCACCAACCCCTCCGGCGCAGACCTCTATGTAGGCGATGCACACCCTAACTTTTCCAAGGCTCCCGATTACCGGATTCCCGCATTTATCCCAGTCCCCCTGGACAAGGACCAGATTCTCATCACCCTGTTCCGCCCCGATTTCAAGGACACGAGCATCAACGTGACCTTATCCCCGAAAGACACTTCGTTCCTGATAGTAGCCCTTTCGCCCGCCTTTGACGAAGCCCTTCTGCAAGAGCAGCAAGCCGATCTCCGGCACCGGAGCAGACGCAGCCTAGGACATAGGCTTATGATAGCCTCCCTAGTTCCTCTGGCAGCAAGCGCCATTGCTGCAGGCGTCACCGCTTACGAAATCGGCAAGGCCGATGACTATAAAAAAGACATCGAGAATACAGTCATTACATCGGGAGACAATTACCAACAAGACAAAAAGGATTTCAAGGAACACCGCGGCAACGCTAAAACCGCCAAAAAAACAACCCTAGTTTCCCTTGTCGCTGGCGGTATTATCCTTTCTGTCGGACTCTTGCTATCTTTCTAGGTATATCATGAAACACGCGAGCCTTGCCCTAATCCTCTTACTTGTTCAGGCCCTGCTTGCCGCAGAGCCACAAGGCCCTTCTGTCAATGTGGAACTTCTTTCCGGCACCAAGCAGAAAGCTCAGTTTCTCGGCATCGTTAACGACACGGTTCAGCTGGGAGGTTTCATCAACAACAAGTTTACCGTGGTCCGAATCGCCAAGGACAAGTTCAAATCCATCGTAGATTCCTCGGGCACGGATTTACTTCAGGCAAGCCCTGCCGATTCGGTGCAGGCAACTCCAGCAGACAGCTCCACCGTTGCAAATGACTCTACGCAGGCTGCTGCCGACTCCCTCAAAACAGATTCCCTTGACACTCCCAAACCTCTCGAACTTTCTTCGCACACGGTTTTGGTAAGTTTCGAAGATGAAATCGCCGACTCTACACTGGTGCAACAAATCAACGCTCTTGCTGCCAGGTTCCTCCTGGAAAGCGGTGAAAAGATCCACATTCTCAAGAAGAAAGATTTACCCGACTGCAGTGACAACATCTGCCTGCAAGAGAAGCTTTCGTCTCTGGGTGCAAGCACCATCTACTTCGGAAAAATCGTTCCCGTTCAAAAGAAGGACTCCCTGGAACTCCAGCTTATGCGGGTGGTCTACGAAGAGGAGCTGCCCACACTATACAAGAGCTCCCTGAAGATTTCCCGTTCCAAGGCCGTAAGCGACGCTCTTTCCAACGACCAGCTACGGATTTTCTTACTGGAGGCCCAAGGTAAAGACGCTTCTGACCTAAAGGAGAAGAAAGGGTACCTCTACATTGAGACCGATCCAGAAGGGGTGACCCTTTCGAGACCCGAAGAAAATGCTCTCTGCAGGTCGCCCTGTACCATTCCTGTCACGGATACGACCGCAGTAACCATCCATGCTTACTGGAACGTAGATCAACACCTATGGGGAGGTTCTGTCACCATGCGTCCGGTCATGGGCGACACCGTAAGGACATCTATAAAGCTAAAACGGGTCAATCCTGAACTGCGAATCATCACCAACCCGGCAGGGGCAGAAATTTTCTCGGGAAAGGGTGAAATCACCAAGCGCAGCAAGACCATCGGGGTTACGCCCGGCCGTTACCCCATCCTGGAACCAGGCCTTATCAAGTTCAAGCTCCGTAAGTTCGGATTCAGAGACACCCTGGTTACCGTCTATGTTCCGCCCGTTTCCGATGTGACAGTCAATGTAGACCTGGAACAGGAAAATCGCTTCAAGGAAATTCAAGACCAGCAAGAATGGGAAAAGGGCCGTAAGAAAATCCGATTCGGGCGCACCATGATGGGTGTCTCTATCGCCCCCATAATCGTAGGCGCCCTGTTCACCTACCTCGGCCAGCTGGATTACGATGACGCCAAAGACGTCAAGGACGAACTGAACTATTCCGCCACCGTAGGCGGGGAATTCTATCAAGAAAAGGTGAAGGAGAACAAGGACCTGGTAAATGACGGAGACCAGAAAACCATCATAGGTCTTACGCTCATCGGGGCGGGCATCCTTGTTCTTGGGGTCGGCTTCTTCATTTCTTTCTAGAAACATTTCTCCAAAACGTCCCAGAAAAAAGGGCCGTCCCGCCTCTATCCGGCATTCCATTACGCAAAAAAGCTAAATTGTGAGGCGATGCGTAAAGTATTACTTATTTCACTGTTTTTTGCCGTAGCCGCCATGGCTGCCGACTTCGAGCGCTCCAACTGGAGAATGCAGCTCTATGTGCAAGGTGAAGTCGCCTTTTTGAATTTCCAGGATAAGAATCCCGAGCTCCTGCTAGACAAGATTGACAAGGAGTTGATGACCTTCCCCATCAACGCGGGCTTCCTCTGGAGCCCCCTCATCACCCCCTTCTACAAGGCGGACATCCCCTTCACCTTCTGGCTGGGCGTAGAAGTCAACTCCATCCAGTTTGGCGAGATCGCCAAAGACCCCAAGTTCTACTTTGAAAGCGACAACTGTGACAAAACGAAAGGCTGCGGAGACGCCAACAAGGGCGAATCCCTATCCTTCCGCTCCTATGCCCCCTCTGTATTGGCCGGTTTTTCGTTCAACCTGATTGGTGGGCTGGACATTAGACTGCTGGGTGGCTACGGGTTCCATTTCTTCTCCTTCTACGACGAGCGCTTTTCCCACACAGACCAGAAAACAACCATTCTGCCCACCGCCTTCGCATCGGGCGCGCTGGAATACAAGATTGGCGAACTTTTCAAGGACGTCGACTTCAAGATTGGCGTGAACGTCCGCAGGGAATTCTTGCCCTATGAAGACGTCAAGGCTACAGGAAAGGCTCCCAAGACCAACGAGGATGCTAGCATTCCCGCCGGCTACTCCGGTATCGAATTCGACAAGATTTCCTACAAGCTGCCCGTACGGGTTGGGTTGGAACTCTCTCTTGACTTTGGCCGTGAAAGCCGCCGCGACCGCCGTATGAGGTACGTGCTCCACGACCGCGACGACGTGCTCCGCAAGAACAGCGAAGTCAAGGATACCCTCTCCGACTGGGACTGCATGGCCATCGAACGTGACTACCGCTTCTTCTTGGACGAAGACGGCAACCTGCCCGACATGAGCGAATCCTTCACCAAGACCCAGTTCTCCGACGTGTTGGAAAGCTTCCTCGCCTTCTGCCACCCCGAAGACCTGGCCACCAAGGAAAAGCTGTACGCCACCCTGGATACCGGCAAGGTCCAGTTGAAGGAATACCAGACCCGTCAAGAAGACTCCCGTTTCGAACAGGTTATGTCTAGCAACGATCCCGAAATGCTGGCCATGTACCTGGAATACTATCCGGACTCTCCCCACAGGGCCGAGGTGGAAGCCAAGCTGCAAGTGCTGGGTGAATACCATAAGTTCCGTGAGATCCAGGCTCAGAATACCTTCAAGGCCTACCTCACCTACCTGAACGACAATCCCAACGGCGCCTTCCGTGACGAAGCCGAAGCCGGAATCTTTGAGCTGGTCAAGGGTAGCGGACGCCTGAAGGATTACGAAATCTACCTCAAGCGCTTCCCCGAAGGCAGGTTCGTGGAAGAAGCCAAGGCCGCCCTCAAGAACGCCGACGCCTCTGCACCTTCCATGATCGAAGTCCAGACCGGCGAGACCGAAGAGGAAATTGAGAAGGCCGAGCACAAGAAATCCAACAAGAAAGCCCAGAAGAAATCCAAGGGCAAGAAAAAGAAGTAAGCCGTGAGGTGCGATTCATGTCGCACCTTTTTTATTTAGAATGAAACTGAAAGCAATCGTTATACTCCTAGCTTTGTTCAGCGCCTTTGCGCTTGCCCAACCGGCCATTGAAGTCGCCACACAAGATTCCACTGCCATTCAAGAAGCTGCTTCGGCAGGTATCTATACCCAGATTATTGACTGGTACAACGACAACCTGAACTACGGCACCATCACGCTACTTATGGCCGTAGAAAGTTCCTTCATCCCCTTCCCGTCGGAACTGGTGGTACCCCCAGCAGCCTACAAGGCCCTGCAGCCGGGCTCTGACTTGAGCATTGTCCTGATTGTGCTGTTTGCCAGCATGGGCGCCCTTATCGGGGCGTTCATCAACTATTTCTTGGCAAAGTTCCTAGGACGCCCTATTGTGTACAAATTCGCCGATTCTAGACTAGGGCATTTCTTGCTGATTGACACCCAGAAGGTCGAAAAGGCTGAAAACTACTTCCGTGACCACGGCGCCATTTCCACATTTGTCGGAAGGCTCATTACGGTTATCCGGCAGCTGATTTCCATACCGGCAGGGCTTTCCAACATGAAGCTCTTCCCCTTTACCCTGTACACGTTCTTGGGCGCCACCATCTGGAACTGTGTACTGGCAGTCCTTGGCTACCTGGCTCACGGTCAAAAAGACATCATCGAAAAGTACAACTCCGAACTGGCAATCGCTTTGCTTGCCTTTGGAGCACTCTTTATCGGTTATATGGTGTGGAGCGCGGTCAAGCCGCGCAAAAAGGTCTAGTCTTTCAGGCAACGAACTGAAAAGGCGTTGTCTGTAGAATACTTGTTTTCGTGGAAATTCTCGTCGCCAAATTCCAGCATGCGGGCATAGGCTTTCTTGGACTTCTTGCCCTTTTCCTTGGATGAACTCCAGAACAAAGCCCGTTCTTTATTTTTTTCGGAACGCCCTTCCTTGGAAACAAATCCCGAAGGCAAGGCAGAAAAGCCAAGTTCGTTTGTACCGGTATTTATAATCTCGTATTCATCCAAATAGATTGCCTCGCCGGTATGCTGGTCATAAACTTTCTTCTTTTTCTTCTTGACCTTCCAATCGTCCTTCGTCCTAAGGGCATTTCCCGGTTTTGACTTGGTGTTCTCGGATACATAAGACACCAGATCCCGCCATTCTGAACGGGACGGAAGATGCCAACCTTCGGGGCAAGCCTTTTCAGCCTTTTTCCATGTGTATAAACGACCGTACTTTTTGCAGTTGTCAATTTTTTTCTCATAGCACCAGGAATCGTCCATGTGCAAATTGAGATTCTCGGCCATCCAGGTCTGATTACCGATCTTTACCGTTTTGTAGGTTTTACCGTCACGGGTATCCTTAAAGGTTCCCTTAGCAGGCGCAGCCTGAGTGAAGGAAAACAATCCCATTATGCAAAAACAGACAATCCACTTATTCATACAAACCCCTTTCTTTTCTTACAACAAGATACATAATATGCTTAGCCAAATGCAACAAGACTAAGCCGAAAGACCTAAAAGTCACAATTCTTGACGCATTGATTCGACTGGAATTCGGCTTCTAGAACCTTAATCCCCTTATTGTACCGTCGGTAGCTTCCGTGGCGTATGCCATGTTCGAAGGTCATTTCTTCTTTCAGGGCTCCCAGATCATCGTATAGCTGAGCTACTCCGTGTATCTTCCCTCGGGAGTACGGGATTTTCCGGCGCAAGGTCCCCCGCTCATCCCACTCCTCGCTCATACCATCGAGAACGCCATTCTTGTAGACTTCCCGGGATTTTTTCAAACCATTGTCATGGTAGTTGACACTTGTGCCATTTTCTATCCCAGCTTCATAAGATATTTCTTGCCAGGACCTGCCATTCTCGTAATAGCTTGAAAAGGTTCCCTCTAGAAGCCCATTGCGGTAAAAAGCCTTAATGGCAAGTTTACCATCTGGGTAGTACGAGACGGACCAACCTTCCTTGACTTCCGTTCCCTTCTGGACAGTATAGACCCGGGCCACTTTACCCGTCGGATAAAGGGTCTTGACCGTGTCTAACGGCATTTCTCCGGCTACCGCACAGACAGCCGCAAGCATCACCGAAAAACAGATGGAAAAAGGACGATTCATCGGGCGAAAATGTAGCTATATCCGTGGTGATTTTGTATTTTGTGTGTGCCGATGCGCGTTACTTTCTTAAATCCGCCGTTCCACCCGATGTTCAGTCGTGAGTCACGCAGCCCTTGCGTGACCAAGTCGTCGACTCTGTATTGGCCCATGTTCCTAAGCTATGCTGCCGGTTCGGTAGAGGCGGACGGTAACGAAATCCAGCTAATCGACAGCCCCGCTATGGAACTGGACCTGCCGAAAACTCTGGACGGCATCAAGAAGTTTGACCCTGCACTCGTCATTTGCAGCACGAGTACGCCTAGTATTTTGAACGACCTCAAGGTTGTGCATGCCATCAAAGATGCACTCCCGAACACGAAGGTCGCCATCATGGGAACCCATGCCACCGCAGAACCGCTGGAATCCATGGAAATGGAGCCGAGTCTTGACTTTGTGATTATCGGCGAAGCGGACTACACCGCAAGGAATCTGGTACGCCATCTGCGTGGCGACATTGCCGAAATTTCAAGCATCGCAGGCCTTGCCTTCCGTAAGGCAGACGGTAGCACCGACTTTCAGCCCGAAGGTCCAAAAATCGAAAACCTGGATGAACTCCCGTGGGTATCCAAAGTTTACCGCAAGCATCTGTACAGCTGCTACAAGAAGTATTTCTACGGTGCGAATCTGAATCCGCTGATCGTGATTCTCTCTGGCCGAGGCTGTCCGAACCGCTGCAGCTACTGTGTGATCCCGCAGACGCTGAACGGCCACAAGTTCCGCCGCCGTTCTCCCAAAGATGTGGTGGACGAACTGCAATACATCAAGGATAACTTTGAAGATTTAGGCGAAGTGTTCTTTGAAGACGACACCTTCACCGCCAGCCACGAGCACGTTCGCGAAATCTGCAACCTGATTCTGGAACGGGGCCTCAAGATTACCTGGAGCTGCAACGCCCGAGCCGATGTCCCCCTCGACCTGCTCAAGCTCATGAAAAAGGCCGGTGGCCGGGAGATGTGCGTAGGCTTTGAAAGCGCAAGCCCCACGGTTCTTGAAAACATACACAAGGGTATCAAGAACACCGACAAGGCTATCGAGTTCACTAAGAACGCCCGCAAGGCGGGGCTTCTGGTGCACGGTTGCTTTATGGTGGGTAACCCGGGCGATACCCCCGAGACCCTCCGCATGACGCTGGACTATGCCAAGAAGTTGAACCCCAATACGGCGCAGTTCTACCCCATCATGGCCTACCCCGGCACCGAAGCCTACAAGGAAGCTCTCGAAAGCGGTGCACTGCAGACAAAGGATTACAACCAATGGCTGGACAAAGACGGTTTCCACCGCACCACTATCCAGCGTGGCGAACTCACCAGCCAGGCCCTGGTTGACTTCTGCGACAAGGCACGCCGTGAATTTTACCTGCGACCAAGCTACATATTCCATCAGGGAATCATGGCCCTCAAGAACCCCCGGGAACGCTACCGCGTGATGCGTGGATTCGGGACCCTGGTAAAGCACCTGTTCCGTAAGCACGGAGAACTTGCCCCTGTGGCACGCCAAGCTCCGACAGTGAAAGAGTAAGCGATAGACCGCAAACAATTAAAAGAAAACCGCAGCGAGATTCGATACGGTTTTTCTTTTGCAATCTTTTTCATTAAACCAATTTTCAGGAGAATTGATCACCTTCTCTTATCTCAGTCTCTTTCGCCCCATTCAAATTCACAAGGCGGCTTGGGTCGTAGCGCAGTTCCTTCGCAAGGCCGTTGCGTAATTCTTCCAGACGCTCAAAAAATTCCTCGGCGGTCTGGGCCGTAAGCAAGGATTGCCGCACCTGCATGGTGGCATCATCTGCACCGTCCAACACAAAGCCTTTGCAAAGTCTTGCCGCCAACTGCTTGAGACGTCCCATGGCCCCAAGCTCCGTAGAGCCATCCTCCAACTTGAACTTGTAGTAAAGCGGGAAAACGTCCAGCGCCTCGGTTGCTGAAATTTCCTTAGGCTCTAAGCCTTCCCAAGCGTCGGCAATCTGTCCGAACAGCCAGGGGTTGTGCATGGCGCCGCGGCCAATGGACACACCCGCCACCCCATAGTCGTCAATACACTTGCGGGCGGTCGCGACGCTATTCACGTCGCCATTCCCGATAACGGGAATCTTGGCCGCGGCCGCTACCTTGCCGATCCAGTTCCAGTCCGCAAGCCCGTTATACCCCTGAAGGCGGGTCCGTCCGTGAACGGTAAGCATTTCCACGCCTTCGCCTTCGGCGATTTTCAGAGTCTCCATCACATTGATGCTTTCACTATCCCAACCGATGCGGCACTTTAGCGTGAGGGGCATTTCTGGGCAAGAACTGTCCAGCGCGGAACGAACCTCGTGTAATATCTCTTGCAGGCGGGGCAGGTCCCGTAAAAGTCCGGAGCCACTTCCCTTGCCCGCCACCTTCGGGGCGGGGCAGCCGGCATTCACCTCTACAAAATCCGGATGGAGCTCTACGGCGATTTTCCGGGCCGCTTCGGCCATTTTATCGGGGAAACGCCCGAAAATCTGGACTCCGAAAGGCCGTTCTTCCGGAAAAAACTTCAGCTGCTTGTGCCCGTCGAGTCTAAATACGGCATCACCGTCCGTCGGCACGAATTCCGACACCAAAAGCCCCATGCGGTTTCCCGACAGCACGCGACAGAGCCTGCGGAAAGGCGCATCCGTCACCCCATCCATAGGACTGAGTATGGTATTGGGGAAAATTTCCCTATCCCGGAGCCTAAAGGACACCCTTTTCGGTTTTTTCACAACTTTCAACATTCTTACCACATTTATTCACAAATTTTCCGCAATGAAAGCCCGAAAAAAATATTTATTTTTCGCTTGACCTATACGCTAATTCGTTGTTAATCCTATATTTAAGTCGTGCCTAACGTAACAAAACAATCTCTTATTCTTGATATTGCCAAGTCCACAGGGCTTGCCCGTAACGACATCAAAGTCGTGGTGGAGCAGTTCCTGGACCTGGTCGGTGAAAAACTCATCGATGGCAACACCATCGAGATTCGTGGCTTCGGGACCTTCGCCTGCAAACCCCGCAAGGCTCGCCCGGCCCGCAACCCCCGCACCGGCGAGACCGTCCTCATCGAGGAGCGCCTGGTGCCCACCTTCAAGTTCAGCAATGACATCAAGGACAAGATCAATTACATGGAATCCATCGCAGGCCAGGCTGCAGAGCTCCCTGAAACGGTAGAAGAAACCGCCCAGGATTCCGAAAACTAAAAACCGGCACAAACCAGAAAGTCAGGCCTTCTCCTAGGAGAGGGCCTTTATTTCATCCTCAGTCAAGAATCGCCAGCCCCCCGTACCGAGAGTCCTGTCCAGCAGCACCGGTCCGATGGATTCTCGCTCCAGAGTTTCCACGTGGTTCCCGACGGCGGCGAACATCCGACGTACCTGGTGGTACAGGCCTTCCCCAATGGAAATCACCACAGATCCGTCCTCTACGGAAATTTCCTTCGCCTCTACCGGGCGGCGTTCGTCCTTCAGCATCACACCCTTGAGAAGTTCTGCCTTCTGCTCTTCTGTAAAGGGGCGGGCCAGGGTCACACGGTATTTTTTCAGCAGACCCTTCTTGGGGCTTTCGACACGGTGGATAAAGTCCCCCTGGTTCGAAAGAAGTATCAGTCCCGACGAATTGGCGTCTAGACGGCCAACCGTCTGTATTCCCATGGCCGTAAAACGGTCCGGCAACAAGCTATAGACCGAAGGATAGTTCTTTGCATTGTGGCTGCACTCCACATCCACAGGCTTGTACAGCATCACGTAGAGCTTTTCTACCGTAGGAATCTCTTCGCCGTTCACCGTAATGAACTCGGGGCGTTCCGCAAGTTCTTGGAACGGGTCTTCTACCACGATTCCATTCAGTTCTACCATGCCCATGCGCACCAGGGCACGAGACTCCTTGCGGCTACCAAAGCCAATGGATGCAAGCAGGCGTTCTACGGTCAATGCAGGCATCACTCCTCCACAATCCAGTTCAAAATCTTCTTACGAACATAACCCAGTTCCGGAAGCTCACCCGTCTTGAGAACCGCCGCACGACGACGCCAGAACACGAAGGCAAAAATTCCACCGTACACAGAACTGACGGTCAGGAACCAGAAGGTCCGGCACAAATTAACAGAAGCCTCTACATGCCCCGCCGACTGCAAATCGTGATCCCTTGTCCAGTCCATCCGCAAATCCCAATCCTCAAGGAACGGGTATCCCTTCATCATGGCGTTCACGGCAGCACCATAGCCCATGGACTCGTAATCCATGCGAATTCCTTCCACATAGCAGTCCCTGAAACGAACACGGAAAAGGTTCACAAAACTGTTCAGGATTTTCTTGCTGTAGCGGTAGCCGCGTTCATCGATATCCGGAGTCAACACTAGCGTCCAGAACTCCCGTTCCGTAAGGCTTTTCTTTTCTTCCGGCTCGGGTTCAGCGGGCTTCGGCTCAGGCTCAGCAGCCGGCTCAGCTTTGGCAGGAGCTTTCGGCTCGGGGCTTGGATCTGCCAGCTTTTCCGGTTCCGCTGTTTTCGCGGGCTGTTCCTCAGCAGGCTTTGGCTCAACCTTTGCGGCCGGCGTCTTCTCGTCTTCCGAAACAGGCGTCTCCGCAACCTGCGTTACGGGCGTCTCGGCAGCCGGCGTCGACCTTTTTACAGGCTCGGAAACCTCTTCCGCCTCTTCTTCCTCTTTCCAGCGCTTCGTGTAATTCCAGAGTTTCTTCTTGAACACGAACAGGTCTGCCTCAAAGCCAGATTCCGTCAACCTAAAATCAGCCCTGAACACAACAGGGAATAGCAGCACCACGGCTGCAAGGATTGCGACAAGAACCAGGCCCAGGCTAAGGACGCTCATTATTCCGCTTCGTCGGCCTTCTTGCTGATAATGTCAATCAGATCCGCAAAAGACTTGGTTTTCAAAATCTGGCTGAACTGGTCCTTGTAATTGCGGGCGGTAGAAAGATCGTCGATAACCAGGTCCCAGGCCATCCACTTGCCGTTCACCTGACTCATCTTGTATTCCAGAACGGCTTCTTTACCCTTGTTCCACAAGTGGGCCACCACGCGGGCCTCGCCTTCTTTCTTCATCTTGGCAGGCTCATAAATCGTAGAGTCCGCACGGTAGAGTTCCAGACGCTTGGCACTAGAGTTACGGACCATGCGCTTGAATTCGGCCACGAACTTTTCCTGGGCTGCTGCATCCTGGGCATCCCAGTCCTTGGCCGAAAGGCTCTTCTTGGCGAGCATTTCAAAATCAAAGCTTTCGCTCAGCAGGTCCTTGACACGTTCCTTTTCCTTGGACGTGTGATTGGACTTCTTTAGAAGGGCCTGAAGTTCGCCATCCTTTTTCTTAATGGCGGCAACAGGATCCTCGGCGGCAAATGCCATCAGGGAAATACCAACCACCAAAATCATCAACTTCTTAAGCATCTCGAAATACTCCTTTTAGAACTTCGCTTGATAATCCTTCAGACTGAGTCCCATCCTGGCAATGAGTTCTGCCACTTCCACATTGTACTTGCAGACCGCAAACAGGTAGTCCTTCTGCAAGGTCACGTTCTGGGTATAGGCAGACACAAGTTCACCCGTCTTGGACTTGTCCAAATCGTACTGCATGGCGGCCCCCTTCAGGATAGCTTCGGAGGCCTTCAGGCTTTCCTTCAATGCATCCATCTTTTCCTGGGCGGCAACCACCTGATAATACTGTTCCTCGGCCTTGGCCATCAGGCCCTCGGCAGCATAGACTTCCTTCATTTTCAGGCCACGGTACTCCACCCTGGCCTCGCGATAGTTGGCCCACTGCTTCCAAAAGTTCAGCCTATACCTAAGTCCAATCCCGATAACGCCCGAAAGCCTGTTCACCGCATCTTCGGCAAAGGCGTTCTTCTGCAACACGCTGCGGTTCCCAGCCCAGCTCTTCACGTATTCAAATTCGCCCAAAACAAAGAATTCCGGAGCAAGCTTCGCTTCAGCCAAATCCATTTTGGTCCTTTTGGCGATAAGCCCCGCCTCGAGTTGCTTCAGTTCCGGATTGCTTTGCAAGGTCAGCATCCGCACTTCGTCGAGAGAGGGAATCTTCTCTTTTCGGGGGACAAGCACCGTATCTTCAGAGACAAAAACATCGCCCTCTTGCAAGTTCAGAGAAAAACGGATAGCCAGCTGCACCCGTTTCATGCCCAGCTCCGCCTCGGACACCCCTTCCTTTACCGTGTGCATTTTTGCCTTCAGGTTCAAAAAATCCATCTGGCTTACATTGGGGTCATCGTCGTCCAGGGCCTCTTCCATCTGCTCGTATGCCTCGTCTACCCGTTTCTGGGCATCGCCGGCCAGGCGTTTCATTTCAAGAGCAAGCAGGTAGTTGTAGTAATAAGTCTGCAACTCCACCTCTTTACGCAAAAGGCTGTTCTCTATAGAGAAGGATTTCTGGTGCAGATCGGCCTCAAGGGCCCGCTTGCCGGAACGGTATTGTCCCAGATTCAGGGGCTGCACGAACTTGGCCTGCACGCCCCAGAAGGGGCCCATCCTAGAAAAGTCGTAGACATCTACCGTGTCGCCCCAGTTATCCACCGATTCCTTAAGGCCAGGGGCAGGGCCCACCATCATGGAAACTTCCAATGTGGGCAAAATGGCCTCGGCTTTCAGGCTCTTGATTTTTTCCTTTTTTTCTTCAGTGCCGTAACGGGCTTCTTCTATCTGGGGGTCATTTGCAAGTCCGGCCTCGACAAAGCGCAAACAGTCGTAACGGACTTCTCCCGCTACGGCAATGCCTGCAAGCATCGTCAAGAGCAAAAACTTTTTCATCAATCTAAATTTACAAAATTGGACGGCTTGCAAGCACCTTGTACTTGGAAATAACCCGTTCATAGTATCGCATGGGCAAAGGTCGCCCTCGTTCCAGCAACCGGTCCACAGCAGAGTGCCCCAGGTTGTATGCCACCAGAGCTTCTTTCCAGTTTCCGTACTTGCCGATAAGGCGAATCAGGTAGGCCGTTCCCACCGTCACGTTTACCTCGGGTTTGAACAAGTCCTCTTCGGAATGGACACGAAGGCCAAACCGCCAAGCCATCTTCTGGGCCGTCTCAAGTTTTATCTGCATCAACCCTAGTGCTCCCGAATAGGCCCCCGACTGCATACGACCACGGGCATTAGGGTTTCCATGACTTTCTTGGGCCACCACGGCAAGGATCATCAGGGGGTCAATGGAATAGGCATGGGAAATCTGCCACAGCTGTTCCGTGAGGCGACGGCGGGCATCTGGAGAAAGCTTCTTTTCAGATAAAAAATCAACAGCCTTGTCGATCTTCACATATTCCAGGGTCCAATTGCCTATGGTTTCCAGCTGTTCAATTTCGGTCCGCAGGGACATTTCTTCATTAGACAGGTCTTCCAATTTCCGACGCTGGACACCCCAATAGAAAAAGAAAGACATAAGGACAGCGATAACGAGTCCAAAGGCGATGGCCGCCGTAGGTGTCGAAAGTTCAAGGCTATTCTTCACGCCGGGTACTCTCCAGATACTTCAGGTAGGTCACCCAATCCCGGATAGCTCCGAAAGAATTCAGCTGGGAAGTATCCTCCACCACGCCCAACTTTTTCAAGGGGCCGATAGAAGATTCCAGCTTGTCAATTTCCTGAACATAACGGTCGCGCTGGCTCTGGAGCGCCATAATTTGGGACTGCTTGGCGGCAATGTCCTTACCCTGAGCCGCGATAATCAAGAACAAAGTAACAAGCCAACCCATAATCAACACGCCCGCGGCAATGGCCACGCTAGGTGTAAGACGTAGACCTGTCTTCTTACCGTAATAGATGCCCACCTGCTTCAGCTGCTTGGATAAGCCAGAATTCTTATAGGCTTCGCGACTTTCGTGGATTTCGAAAATATTCCGGTACCTGTAGAAATAGGCCTGCTGATCTTCGTTCTGGAAAATCAAGACCATGGTAGAATTGCGGTCCTTAGTCTTGTTCAAAAGGTCCAGGAACATGTCCAGATAATCGTCCACCGCAAAATGGACACGCTCCAAATTCAAGAAGAAGAAAATTCCAGGGCCAGACATTAGGGCGTCCAGCTTTTCACGCACGGCAGAAAGCTGAGCCTTGTTCAAGGAACCCGACAATGCGATTTCCACGTCGTTTCCGTAATCTTCAATCTGGATATCTATCAGATCCGCCCTCATAACAATCACCTCTTGGAGAGCGTCAAAGTCATCTTGCATTCAAGCTTTTCAGAAGTCCCTAGTGCCGATTTCCAGAAAGGATAAATCCGGATTCCCTGGAACATCCGGGGAGCGGCCGCCGTAGAGGCACTGAAGATTGAACCCACAAACACCGGCGTGGGTGTTTCGAAAGTAAGTTCGATTGCGCAATCCAAACCAAAATCCCGAACCTTGAATTTTTTCGCATCGGGATAAATAAAGGGCTCCTTGCCATCCCACTTGACGTTTGAACCGTCCGCCACAATACACGGACTGTCGCAAGAATCCAACAGACCGAGTTCCATAAGCGTTCCGAAATAATTCTGCTTTTCTTGGTAGGTGGTGTTGGATACTTCGTACGAAACCTTTATCTGCGACGAAACATTGTCGAAGTCCAGATTCTTCTTTATCTGGAATACGCCCTGTTTTTCACCTATGCGAAAACCCTGCTCCCCACTGAGCTCCAGTTCTGCACTTTGGCTTCCGCGTCTTACCTGGTAGTCGTAAGGCTCCATCAGCAGGTTATCACGGCCTGCAAGCATCACTCCAATCTGTTCCGCCGACAGGTCTACATTAGGTAGCAAACACTCCCCAAGAAATACTGTAGGGCCACCATCATCACGCCACACGTTGGCGTAATTCACCGCAGAGACCTTGTAGTTTAGCAGTTGAAGGACTCCGCCACGGCTGTAATCCACCAAGCAAGAAATATCGGGGTTTTCTACCCAGATCAACTTGCGACCCTGAAGCAAGAAATCACTTACGTCCATGCGGAGGGCCGAAAAATTCATCAAGGAATCCAAATCCTGGGCCGCCTTCTGCAGATAGCGGAAACCCCACTGCCGCACCTTCAGGCTGCGCATGCCCTCATCGTCCTGCAAGTTCCTATAAAAGATCGGGGACATGGCAGGCAGCAGTTCCTCGTAAAACTTTTCCAGTTCCTTTCCCTGCAGGTTGTCCCTACCCCTGTGGTAAAGATTCAGCAGATCCTTTTGCAGCAAGTTGATTTCGGGCCTCTGGATAAGCATCTCACGACAATTGTTGGCAGCAAAGGGGAGTCCCAGCTTACGTCCGGCAGAAACTAGATTGCTAAGCGAGCCTTCGGGCTGAAGCTGGTTCACGATATAGCTCACGGGCCAAGTCTGAACCTCGTTCATTTTTATAAAGTCCACCAAACGTTCAAAGAACCCGCCAATCTCTTCCGCTTGCGGTGGCAAATCCAGCAGGACCACTACAGGCTTGTCATCCCGATTGTAGGATTCCGCAATCTCACGCCAACGTGGGTCATCTTCACCGATTGCCTTGGAAAGCCCATCCGAAACAGGAACAATCCTCATCAGGGAGCCTTGGTCTTCTACGGTGAACCACCCCGAAACCGGAGAATTACGGCCCAGGGCCTCGCGGACCGCAGACTCGCTCACCAACGCATATTCGAAAGCATTCTCCTCGAGCACAGAGATCATGCCCATTTCCCACACCAGGGACGAATTGAAATACCCCTGAGGTTCCACACCCAAGAAGGACTTCAGCTTGGACTTGTGAGTCTTCAGCTGACGGACCTGTAAGTCCTTCGGGAACAGGGGCAACATGGCATCGTAATAACCACCACCTAGGAATTCTACCAGGCCTTCGTCAATGCCAGCACGGATTTTTCCCATGGCCAGCGGCTTCGCCACCTTCTTCAGCATTTCCATGGTGGGGCCATCCATAAAAATGGAGCACCTTACCTTCTTGTAGTTCAGCAATATTTCTAGACCGTCCGACAAGTTGCGGGCGACAGCCTCCAGGTTGCCATAGGCTGTCTGGGGCGAAAGCTGAAGCAAAAAGGAAATAACGGGTTTCATACATTGAGAATATATAAAAAAAGCCCCCTCGATGGTTTACCATCAAGGGGGCGAGAATCCTGCAGCGACCTACTCTCCCGGGCCCGGAGGCCAAGTACCATCGGCGACA
>CAMHOW010000010.1 GCA_946186895.1 uncultured Fibrobacter sp. | reverse complement strand
GGGTGACCAATGCCCAGCTGATCAAGAAGGACAACAACTACGAAGAGATGTTCTCGCGCCTAGATTCCCTCTGGATTCTTGAAAGCCGGATACAGAACATTTTTGAGACCTTCCTGGAAAATGATTCCGGAAAGATCAACAGCATCATCGACAAGAACAAGTTCGCCCATACACCAGCTGAAAAAATCCAGGTGGACTATGAAGGCATTCACGGCTGGCAGCCCATGTCCGAAAAGATCAAGCTGGAACATATTCCAAGCGTGCTGCCTGTTGTCGGAATTGAAAGCAAGAAATATTCCGAAGAAGAAAACCACCTGGGTGTAGACATATCGGCTCAAGCAGGCAGTCCGGTATTTGCATCGGGTGCGGGCAACGTGATTTTTGCAGGGTCAAAGAATGAACTGGGAAACACAATTATCATTGACCATCAGAACGGATATAAATCTAGCTACTCTCACTTGAAAACTATCAATGTGAGAAAAGGCTATACCGTAGGCAAGGGCGAAATCATCGGTACGGTAGGAATTACCGGAAACACCAGTGGCGCTCACCTACATTTCGAAATTACAAAAGACGGGGTCAATGTAGACCCTTCAGAATTCATCGATTACTAGCGAGGTAATTATGTCAGTCAAGGGCGAACAGGAAATCACCCAGATCAGCAACACCATCACCATCAAGGGTGATATCATCGGCAAGAGCGATGTCCGCGTCGCAGGTGTTGTCAATGGAAGCATCAGCATCGACGGTGAACTCATCATTGAAAAGAGTGGACACGTCGAGGGAGAAATCAAGACCAAGTCTGCAGTGATTGCTGGCTCTATCAAGGGCAACATCGATTGCTCCGAAAAGATGATTCTTGAAAGTTCCTCTCAATTCGTGGGCAACATCAAGACTAAGCAGCTTATCATTCAGGAAGGTGCCATGTTCCAGGGTAACTGCCAGATGGGCATTCCTTCTACACCTGCTGCCCCTGCTAAGGAGAAGGCCTAATTCCACATCTATATCAGTATATCTATTTATTTATATATAAAGATACTTATACTGATGCTGTGAATTGTGGAAAAAAATGTTGAAGGTATGACACTAATTTTTAATCATCAACGAGATACGCTATTCACATGGAGTATTGAAGATGTTGAAGATTGAAGATTAATCCACTTTTTTCAATGTTGACTGCTGTTGAAAGTAAATTTTCAACCTTTGTTGACAGAAAAAACACGGAAGGGTATTAAATATTGGCTAAGTAAAGGCTATATTTTTAAGGGATGAACGGCAAATTGTTGAAAATAGGTCAGATATCCGATATCCATATCGGCGATGACGAGAACCTCGTCCAGGGGATTGACGTACGTGCCAATTTCCAGAAGGCGTTATGTTCTAAGTCTATGGAAGATATCGATATCCTGGTCCTGTCCGGCGATCTGGCCAACGAAGATGGTGAGCCTGGTGCCTATCGGTTTGTCTCTGACCAGGTTAAGGACCTGAAGGTTCCTGTGCTGGTCATTCCGGGTAATCACGACCGCCTTGAGACCATGGCCAAGTACTTCGACCTGGAGGGCAGGATCCATGGAGGAAAATGCTATTTCAAGTACGAAGTATCTGGAAGGACATTTTTCTTCTTGGACAGCGCCTGCGGAACGGTTTCCGTGGAACAGCTGGAATGGCTGAAGTCCGAAGCCGCAAAGGTTGAGGGCGAGGTTTTCCTGTTCATGCACCATCCGCCCTGCTTCTGTGGCCACAGGTTCATGGATTCCAAGTATTCCCTCAAGAACAAGGAAGAGGTCCAGGCGGCCTTTGAAAGCATTCCTAACTTGACCCACATCTTTTGCGGCCATTACCACAGCCACTTCGAGCTGGAAATGGGTAGGCAGAAGGTCCACGTGGCCCCGTCTACACAAATGCAGATTGATTCCAATGCACCCCATTTTGTCTTGAAGAGTTCTTCTCCCGAGTGGATGACCATAGAAATTGGCGAAAATTTCGTAGAAACGGCAGTTTATTTGCGTTGATGCCTTGAATTTTTATATTTTCTTTCTAAATTTGGTTCAAAATGGCGGTTTAGCTCAGCGGTAGAGCACTGGAATCATAATCCATTGGTCCGGGGTTCAAATCCCTGAACCGCTATTAAAAAAAAGAGGCGTGTATGTCGAAAAAAATTCTAGCGATTTTGGTTCTGGCTACCGCCTCTTTTTTTGTTGCTTGTAATCAAGAAGAGAAGGTGACTCCTGAAGTTATCCAGGCCAAGGTGGCTGCCGAGAAGTCGGCTCCCATCGTCAAGGTGGACCAGTTCCAGTCTCCTTCTAGCCCCATCATCAATTCCGACAAGGCCAAGCAGTATGTTAAGGCAAGTGCCGCCTTGGTGGAACTGGGTGTCACCTGGTCCGAGAAGATCGACAAGGCCGAAGATTCCGAGAAGGTCCAGATTCTGAATGCCTACAACGTGGCCCGTGACCAGCTTTGCGCCCGCGTGGGTCTTGCCGGCATCGCCGAATTCAACTGGATTACCAAGGTAGCGCTCCCCAACCCGCAGAACGCCGAAGTGTTCAAGGCGGCAGGGCTTAAGTAAGCTTCCTTCAATTTTATACTGTAGGGCCCGAACGTTGTTTCGGGCTTTATTGTTTTACGGTTCCAGTTTCCAGGCCCCTTACGGGGATGTAGCGGACCTTTCCGTCACTGGATATGATCATGGCAACACCGGCAAGGTAGTTGAGCCATCTCTTATTTTTGTAATACCGCAGGTTCGCGTGTCCTTCTGTCACGTAGGCCAGCAGGGGCACCAGCAGGAAGTCGTGGGTGCACATGAAGCTCACGCGTTTCATGTTCCCCAGGTTGCCCTTGATTTCGCTGATGAGCTGTTCGCTCTTGTCTTTGAGGTTGTAGAAGGCGTCGGAGTAGGCGCCGGCGAAGGCGTACTTTGAATAGACTGCCCAGCCGCCGCCGTCGGAACCCGAATAGCTCTCGATTTTCTTTGAATCCTTGACATACCAGCCGCCATCTAGCGTGGCGAGTTCTTGTAGCTGGTAGTTGGTTTGGCCCTTTCCCTTGGCGATGTTGTCGCAGGTTTCTTGGGTGCGCGTGTAGCCGGAGTAGCCGTAGTAAAAGTCTTCGTTGCCTACGGCAGCCAGCCGGGCCCCAAGTTCTTGGGCATACTTGACACCGTTCTCGGTTAGGTGGCCGCTCTTGCCTGTACTGTTTGTCCGTTCGCTATGACGGATAATGAAGATGGCTTTTTCATTTGATTTTAGACTTGCATAGACCTGTGAAATTTCGGTAAAGCCGTCGGCTTCTTCTGCCGTGGCCGTGCGCCACTTGCCATTATCGTAGATGTAATTGGCGTCGTGGTTCACGCGACCTTCGCGGATTTCTTTGTCGAACTCGCCTTTTCCAAAACCTACGGTATCTTTTTCAATGCCTTTCGCTACGCGCCACTGGGAGAGTGTGGCGTCGCAGATGAACCGGACTCTCGAATGGTCTGCATGTTCGTAGTCGTTGGCGAAGTAGACGCTCTGCCCTTGGTTGACGTAGGTGACTGTTCCTGCGTTGGATTTTGTACAAGGCTCGAATCCGTAGGCCAGCGGGATAAATCCCCGCATATACTTCTCGAAGTTCGGTACAGGGCCGAGATTCCAGTCGGAAACATTCCTGCGGATGTTGCTGTATTTTCCGGCAGAATCAATTCCAACGATCCAGTCGGCAATCTTGATTTTCCAGTTGGGGTCGTTCCACACGCCGTCGCCCTTGATGTCTTCGGCCAGGTTGTTGGCCAGGTTCATCATCTCGTTTTCGTCGCGACCGCCTAGCAGCATGGCGGATATGGCGAGCAGTCCGGCGCTGTATTCGTCGTTTCCGAAGATGTTCATCTCTTCTGCCGAGGGCATGTCAGTTCCGGCGTTGATTCCGAAGGCGGCCAAAACTTCGCGCTCGGCCTGGGCCTTTGCGGTGTTGATGTCAAGGTGGTTCATCAGGAGTTGGTCTACACGTGGAATTTCAAGATGGGTGAGGATATTCACGTTTGCCTTTGACGGGGAACAGGTTCTTGCGGCAAGCGTTACGGGATTGTCGGAAGAGCCTCCGTTCAGCTCGCTCCTGTAAAGGCCTGTCACCTTGATCTTGACGCAATTGGAATCGGAGTGTACCTTGTTAAGGACGAACTGTCCGTCGTTGGCAATGACGCAGCCATCGGCCACTTGTTGCATTTCGTGTCCGAAGAAGGAATCAACTTCTTGGACGGTGATGCTTGCGCCGGGAATGAATGGGCCCTTCTGGGCAATTCCCTCGATGGTAGAGTCGAATCCCGACGGTACAAGGCTTGCGGGATTGTTGTAGTTTTGGTCCCAGGGATTTCCGTAATACGGGTTGGCGGGTGCATTCTGGTTTCCGCCAGATGCCGAGTCGGTACGGGCCTCGTTAGTAATTTTTGCTACCGCCTGTAGGGAGCTGTTATTACAAGTGATGCTGAAGTCTGTACTGTCTGCGGCACCGCGCCATTCCCCGTTCATGCAAAAGTAGGGGAGAGGTTGACCGCTTACAAACAGGAAACGCCCCTTGCGGCTTTCATCGCAGTCGGGGAGCTTGTCCACATCTTCTACAGTCAGGGTGTCGAGAACAGAAAACTTCTTTTCGTCGGGTACGGACTCATTCGGGATGGAGGCACTTGCGGAGCTTTCTTCGTTTCCGTCAACTTCTTCGGCACTGCTCCCGCTAGAGGAGCAGCCGGCGAAAAGGCTGCAGAAGCCAAGATAGGCTGCTATTACGTACCAAGTAACTCTCATTCTGTATAATTATACATAAAAAAAGTCATAATTCAAGTTCATATTTTGGCGGAAATTATTCTATTGGTCGTCGAATGTCTATTTTTAGTCAAATCAAAGGATATTGCTATGAAAAAGATTTTTCCATTGTTTTTGGCGTTTTTCGCCATGGCCTTTGCCGAAAATGTCCAGGTTCTTGAACCCTCCGGCGCGGAATTCTCTACCGACGCCCCGCAGGTGGTCATGTCCATCTTGCGCTCAGCCGTAGCCCAGACGGGAAACACTCCGGTGGAATCTTCTGCCGATATCCAGCTCCGTACGACCCTCAGTACCATGGGATCTTCCATCGTGGTTGTGGTGGAGCAGGTCAAGAACGGGACTGTCGTTGGTTCTGGCCGCCAGAAGACGCCGACCATCGATGACCTGGACGTGGCTATCGACGATGCTGTGAAGGCGGCCCTGGCTAACCTGGATGCCTCTAGTGCCCCTGAGTCGGCGGCGTATGCCCCGGAGGCCGGCTACCAGGAAGGTCCCGACGTGGTTTACGTGATTCCTGTGGAGCGTCGCGGTGAAGAAGATCCCAACGACAGATTTGCGCACAAGCGCCCCACCCGCAACTACGTGAGCTACGGCTTGGGTATGGCCATGTGGCACAACTATGATTTTGAAGATGACGATTACGAAGTGGAAATGTCCTGGGAACAGGCCTTCGTATTCCATTATGCACGTATTTTTGAGGTGATTCCCCATGCGGCCATCACCATCATCAACAACATGAACATCTCCTTCGGATCGGATTGGGAATGGCATGAGACGTTCCTGATTGGCGGGCGCTATTTTGTAAGCACCGGAAACATTACGCCCTATATCGGGCTTGGTGGCGGTCTCGGTATCCAGACGGACGAGCACTACGATAAAGCCGCCGAAGGGTTTGCCATCGGTCTTGCCGCCGGGGCCGAATTGGGAATTATCTTTTTCCGCGATTCCGCCACCCAGCTGGAGCTTGGCCTTGCCTGGGATGCCCTGTGGGATGGTTTCGAGAGCTTTGATCGCCGTTTCGGTTCGGGAAGCTTCTACATAGCGATAAACTACTAGTCCAAGGCTTTTATTCTCTGAAAAAGAAAGTCCCGCCAACCAGCGGGACTTTTTTATGAGTAGCTTGACAATAACCTAGAAGTAGATGAAGGCTCCGAGGCTTGTTACGATAGAACTCTTGTCGGCAAAACCGGAGAAGGGGTTCTCGAGGAACTTTTCGGTGAATGCCAGTTCAACAGCGGCGGGGCCGTATTCAAAGCGGGCGCCCAGGTTCACGGTGGTTCCACTCATGGTGGAGACGATGGTCTTGGTTTCTTCCTTGTTCAGTTCACGGTCGGCGAACATGGCGGCCACCCAGTCATAGGAGGCGCCACCGAAGGCCATGAAGTACTTGCTCAGCTGGACTTCGCCCAAGATGTTCGGGGTCAAGATGGCAACGCCTTCCAGGTGCTTGTCGCTGACGGAATCGATGTCGTCGAACTTATACATGGGAACGCTGGTGTTCAAGCCCAGGTAGACGTTGGCATTTTCGGAACTGAGAACTGCAGCGCCCACGGTGAAGCTCGGGGTGATAGAGATATGTGCCAGGGTGTCGGACAGGGTGGTCTTGGTGGTGACCAGGTAATTCTTGCCGTCTTTCACCTGGATCTGGGAGGTCGAGGTCTTGTGCTTGAATTCGTTGCGAATGCCCTCGACACCGAAAGTCCAGTAGTAGACATCACCGCTGTAGGAAACTCCCAAGTAGCCAGAGGCGGCCCAGGCGTCTTCTTCTACCTCGGAATCAGGCAGGCTCAGGAAGTAGTCGCCATTCGGGGTAAGGTAATGGCCACTGACCAATACATCAAAGGAACCGAAGTTGGCGGAAACGTTTCCACCGACCATGGAACCGGCCTCGGTGCCTTTTTCCGTCTCTTCGGACTTGTCGGCATGTTCAGTATAGCGCCAGTTCTTGCCCATGGAGTAGTCCAAGGATACGCCGAACTTCTGGAAGGCGATACCTGCGGTCAAAAGGCCCATGGTGTTGTTGTTGTCGAAAGAGAGGAAGTAGGTCCAGCTGTCACCGAAGGCGACGGCGCCCTGCTGGGCGACAGGGTCAAAATAGACCAGCTTGGAACCGAACATAAAGTGGGGTAAACCGATGTTTCCGCCGATGGTGGCGGCGGCGGCTTCGTTGCCGACGGTATTATAGGCATTGCCGTGGAGGATATCGCCCAGCTTGTTTGCGGGAGCCTTTGCCACCTTGGAAGTATCGTTTGCAAGAGAATCAACGGCGGCCTTTGCGCTGTCGGCGGTGGCTACCTGTTCGGGGGCAGCGGCGGCAGAGTCGGCCACCGTAGAATCGGCTGCCGGGGCGGGCTCAGCTACGGCTACAGAGTCAGTTGCCGGTGCAGCTTCGCTGGTGGAGTCAGCTTCGGCCACTTGCTCGGGTGCCACAGCGGCGGAATCGGCCACTGTGGAGTCGGCTGCCGGGGCGGGCTCGGCCACGGCTACAGAGTCAGCGGCCGGTGCGGCAGGGGCTGGTTCTGCTACGGGCACTGCTTCGGGGGCAGGAGCCGGTTCGGCTATAGGAATCACCGCCGGAGCGGGTTGCGGTGCCGGTGCAACAGCGGCGTTAGCAGGGGCCGCGGCGGGTGCATTTTGAGCCTGGACGCTAGCAGCCAGGCCGAGGGCTAAGAACAAAAGGAATTTCTTTTTCATAGTACCATAAACATAGATAAATGAAATGAAAAGGGGTCGCAGAAAATGCATTTTTTTTGTAGACACTTGTAAACAGAAAAGGAATTGGCTGTATCGCGACTATATGAGAAAAAGTCTAGTTTTACACTTAAAGACCCACCAATGGAGTAAAAAAATGAAATTTTGCCAATTAATCGGTGTATTGTCGCTAGGCGCGTTTCTGCTTGTAGGTTGCGATGGCGAAAACATTACAACAGTTAGCGAAAAGGAATCTAATATTCCATTGTCCGATAGGGTTGGCCCGGTAAGCCAATATGGCGAGCTTTTGGCCGGTGCCGTAGATGGCGTTGGTCATATCTACGGCTCTTGTGAAGGTGTTGCCGCCGGTAAAGAAGTCCAGCTCCGTGGCATGAGCATGTTCTGGAGCGTCGCGGATGTAGGCGCTGACTTCTATAATGAAACTACTATCAACAATCTGGTTAAGGATTTGAAGATTGAAGTTATCCGCCTGGCCATCGGAACGGAGGAAAACTGGGGCGTCGGTGGATTCTTGGTTGACCCCGATGCTCAGCGCAAAATGATTAAGGAGTCGGTGATGGCTGCCGTCAAGAACGACATCTATGTGATTATCGACTGGCATTCCCATACGGCTACAGACCAGCTCGAGGGAGCTACCCAATTCTTCGAAGAGATGGCTCAGGAATATGGTGGATTTAACAATGTGATCTTTGAACTCTTTAACGAACCTATATCCCAGAAGTGGGATGACATTAGGGCTTATGCCAACCAGCTTGTGGCAACTATACGCAAGTATTCCGATAACCTTATCGTAGTAGGCAACCCCACATACAGCCAAACGCCCAATTCCGCCATTGGCAAGGAAGTGGAAGACCCCAAGCACAATGTGGCCTATACCATGCACTATTACGCCATGACCCATAGCAACTGGGTTATGAACAATACAGAAAAGGCTATGAAAGCCGGACTCCCGGTTTTTGTGACCGAATGGGGTACGGTAGAGGCTAGCGGTGATGGCGCCTCTGGCGAAGCCGAGAACCAGAGATGGCAAGAATTTATGGACAAGAATCTGCTTTCTTCTGCAAACTGGTCTGTCAGCAACAAGGACGAAGGTGCCTCGCTGTTCACTCCGAATTCAACACCTGAATCTTACGAACTTACGACCTCTGGTAAGATGGTCAAGGAAATCTTGTCCAAGAATCCGAACAGCTATACAGCTTGTAAGGTGGCTAAGAAATAATACACTTGACTATTCGCAGTCGAGGCAAATCCATTCAATGACGCCGTCACAGGCGTCTTTTTTTCCGGAAAGCCTTTCGCAGGAATAACTCTCAATGTCGATAAGGAACCCGAGGTCTCCGGCGTTCTGGGTGCAGCAACCTTCGCAGTCGCTATCGGCACACTTGTCGTACACGACGGCGTCAAGAGTGCGACCGTTCTGTCGGAGCCTGAAGGTTTTCAGCTTGTACTTGTCCCAGTCCTTTTCGTGGATAGAGATAATGTTGTGCTCGCTGACCCACTGTTCGGTCTGCTGGTCGTCTAGGCCTGCAAAATAGCCGGACCATTCGCAACCATTGTACACGACACATTCTTCACTACCGGGGTCTGGCCAAGAAATGTACCAAGTGAGGTAGGCCTTGTTCCAGACGGTATCGGCGGCGGCTGTGCCGCTTTCGCTGCTGGCGATGACCGTGTCGGAACTGGATTCGGGCGTGGTGCCAGAATTGCTGGAACTGTCGTCACTGCAGGCGGCAAGGCTTGCAGTCGTCACAAAAAACAGGCTGAGCAGAAATTGTCTTGTCGTCATAACATCTCCCTATAATCACAATTTACATTAATTGTGATTGGGAAACTTCTATATTGACGCTTATGAAACAGTTTAAAAGTCTTTTAGCGGTAGCCTGTGCCATGATTTTAGTATTTGGTGCAGGTGCCAAGGTTAATGCGGCCCAGTATAACGAAGATATCAAGATCGTCAAGGTGAATGACAGCAATTTTGAGTCCGAAGTTTTGCAATCCAAGAAGCCGGTGATTCTGGAAATTTCGTCCACCAGCTGCCCGCCCTGCCTTATCATGATCCCGACGCTTATCGGCATCGCGAAAAACTATAGCGATATCAAAATTGCGACAGTGGGCATTGATGAACCTGGCATTGATAAAATCAAGGCGTCACTCCCGATACAGGCCTTCCCGACATTTTTCCTTATCAGGGATGGCAAGATTATCAACAAGTTGGTTGGTGCCGTCAAGGAAGAGGAGCTGTTCAGTGCCTTGCAGTATACACCTTCAAAGAAATCGGCACAACCTGCAAAGACTAAGAAAGCGAAGAATTCCCCGAAGAATCTGGTGTGCAAGACCAATGGCCAGTTCAATGGTCTCAAGAACATGGTGACCATCTCCTTCGTATTTGGTGCAACAGAAATCGAGAATGTGGATATCGTGACCGACGTGTTTGTGCCGCCGGAACTGGGTGCTCAGCGTGAGCAGATGATAGAGCATGTTCGTGCTAGCGGCAAGGGCGAGGTAGAGCCCACCATGACGGGATTCCGCATGCATATCGATAATGACTGCCGCTTTATGAAGGTCATGGACATGAAACGCACCTCGACTTACGGCGAGATGCGTGCTGGGTTGGAACTGCAGGGATTTAATTGCCAGTAAGGGTGGCGGGCTAGACCTGTAGGTTTTCTAGCTTCTGTTTCCGCTTCACCCAATCAGGCAGTCGTGTTTCCAGAAGCCGGTAAAATTTTTTGTCGTGGTTCAGGTATTTCAGGTGGCACAGTTCATGTACCACGACATACTCGATACATTCTTTCGGTGCAGCAATCAGCTTGATGTTCAAAGTTAAAATGCCACCTTTAGAGAGCGAACCCCAGCGTGTTTTCATGTCGCGGATTTGCAGGCGAACCGGACCTATTGGTGACGAAAAGCGGGCAGCACAAGCCTGGAAAACATTTTCAAACTGCATCTTGGCACGTTCACGCAACCATTCGTCCAGAATTTTCTTCACGGTAGCAGGGCGAACATCCGCAGATACAACCCTGATGAACCCGCCATCGATTTTCACCGAGCGTTCTTTACCTTTTTCGGTTTTCAATCGGTAATGTCGTCCCAGATACAAGTGCGTCTCGCCACCAAGATATTGCCTTGGAGGAGGCGCTTTAGGGAATTTCGCAAACCAGTCCTGTTTTTCGACTATCCACGGAGCCTTCTTTTGCACCTTCTGCGCAATCGCTTCGAGCGTCGCCCCTTGCGGAGCCCGCACCTGCACGGCGCTATCCGGCATTACAGAGATTTCTAGCGTCTTGCGGTGGCAAAATTCAACTGCATACGCAATCTTGCGGTCTCCATATTCAAAAACGCTCTGTTCATTCATGGGAGCGCCGCCTTGCCACATTCATAATCTTATCTTCGAGCGTATCAATATCTTCATTTGACCATCCAAATCGCCCACGTACCTGAATGGTATCAAACAACAAATCATCCAAATCATCACGAACTTTATTCTGTGCGTCAGGATCTTCCCAAAATTGCACCTTACGATGTTTTTCTAGTGAATCAATGACAAACAGAGCTGTATCTACTGCAAGTCGCTTGGCATAGGCCTCATCGCATTTATTACCGTTCATAAAGGTTGCTAGAGCGACGCCATAATAGGCGGCAGCATCTTCATTGCACTGTATTTCCTTAGGCACGTCATCACGTTTTTTGCTATCAAATTGATCTCGCAGTTCTTGAGCTTTAGCGAGATATTCGTCTTCCGAAATCTTACCCGCCTGGAAGCTATCGATGACGTCTTGAATCATCTTTGAGAATTTTTCATAGAATGCCGGATCCTCTTCCATCTTTTCCGTCACGGTTTTCTTGAGTGCATGCGCTATTGTGTCGGCACTAGCCGCCTTGCCACGAGCATCGTAACCGTGTTTATCACCGTTCAAATTCTTCGTAAACTTCGGATCCAAAATATCCACAGGAGCCACAGTTTGCACCACATTATCCGACTGGATATGCGTATCGAGCAACTTCTTGATTTTCGGTTCGTATTCACTATAATCTATTTCGTCCGCGTAACGGCGTTTTACAGATACGCGCATATCCGAGAACATCTTGAATTCCCGGCGGAGCCGAGTCATGTCATCGGCAGGGGTCTTTTCCAGGAACTTCTGCGATGACATTGCGATACTCAGGCACTTTCCAAAGTCACGCAGGGCCTTGTAGAAATCGTTACGGCGCTTTTCATCGGCCAGGTGGCGTTCCATCTGTTCGGGGTCGGCCTTGTTCTTGACTCCCTTGAAAACATCCCACAGGTTAGAACGCAACTGCGGCAACTTGTCCACTTGTTCCGAAACATCGGTCAGCAGGCCTTCCAAATCTTCGGGGTCAAAGCCTTCCAGCGCGTTGTACATCGCCAGAGCCGTATCTAGGTTTTCTTGCACGTTGGCGTAATCTACGATATAGCCGAAATCCTTCTTCTTGCCATCTTCTTCAAATAGGCGGTTCACGCGGGCAATCGCCTGCAACAGCGTATGTTCCTTGAGTGTGCGGCATAGATACAGAACGGTATTGCGCTCGGCATCGAAACCCGTCAGCAACTTGTCACAGACAATCAGGATTTCCGGCTTACCCGAGCCCTTGAAACTATCAATAATCGACCTGTTGTATTCTTCTTCATCGCCGTAGCGATCCATCATCTTTTTCCAGAATTTCGTCACGCGATCGCTCGGCTCTTCACCTACTTCCGAATAGCCTTCGCGCTCATCTGGGCCCGAAATGATGACTTCGGAACTCACATGGCCAATCTCTTCTAAAAATTCATGGTACAAAAGAGCGGTTTCCTTGCTCGGTGCCACGAGTTGGGCCTTGAACGGAGTCCCTTTCCAGTTTGCACGGAAATGCTCGCTGATATCAAACGCACGCATATAAACCACGCGTTCAGCCTTGTTCAGCATTTCGGCACGGGCATATTTCTTTTTAAGGTCGGCCTTTTGCTTTTCATTCAGCCCCGCCGTAAAACGGTCGAACCAAAGGTCTATTGCCGCCTTGTCTTGCTTGAGTTCCGCATGGCGGCCCTCGTAAAGCAACGGAACGACAGCACCATCCTCATTTGCCTGCTGAATCGTGTAACTCGGCTTGAGCATCCCGCCGAACTTGCCAAAACTGTTCTTTTCCTTTTTCATCAGCGGAGTTCCCGTAAAGCCGATATAGCAGGCATTCGGGAGCATCTGCTTCATGCGTGCATGCAAGTTCTTGTATTGTGTGCGGTGTGCTTCATCGACAAGCAAAAAGATGTTGTTTGACTTTTCAACGTACTGGCGTTTATTCAGCGCCTTGTCGAACTTGTTGATAACGGTCGTTATCACGGCAGAATTGTCAGACTCCATAAGGTTGAGCAAATTTTCACCCGAGGTCGCCTTGATTACCTCCGTCCCGCAATTTTTAAACGTATCGTATATTTGCTTATCCAAATCCTTGCGGTCGGTAACTAGTACAACCCGCGCGTTCTTGATGTTGCAATCAGGATCATACTTCGAATCCAGCACGATTCCGTGTGCAAGCATCACCATCGAAAGGGACTTGCCCGACCCCTGCGTATGCCACACCAGGCCGCCCTTGCGTTTACCATCAGCATCAATGTTCCGAATGCGCTTCAATGCCGAATGGACTACAAAGAGTTGCTGGTAGCGGGCAATTTTCTTTATGCCCTCATCGAAGAGGGTAAAACGATAGGCGATTTCGAGTAGGCGTTCCGGCTTGCACAGGCAATAAATCAACCTGTCCTGTTCCGTCACAGCACGCTTTGTCTGCGGATTATCCTTGCGGAACGGCTTGAATTTCGGCACCGAGAATATTCTGTCCTCATCTTCGGCAGAGACCATCTTGTTTACAGCAGACTCAATTTCCTTGTCCTTGATTTCAAGCTCGTGCCAAAGGCTCCAGAACTTTTCGGGAGTCCCAACGGTGGCATAAGTCGCCGCATTCATGCTTACCGCAAGCACGCTCTGGCAAAAAACGAACAACCCCGGAATGTATTCGTTATTCTGGTTACGAATCATCTGAGAAATGCCCTGTTTTACACCTTCTTCGGGAGACTTGTTCTCGATGACCGCAAACGGAATTCCGTTCACGAACAACACAATATCGGGAATGCAGGTTTTTATCGACTTGGTGCGTTCCACCTCAAATTCGGCAACCGCATGGAATACGTTATTCGCCGGCTCTTGCCAATCAATATAGCGGATGTCGTAACTGCGCTTGTCGCCCTCGACAGATTCTTCTTCGGATTGCGGGAGCGTGAGCAGGTCGTATATTTTCGCATTCGTACGCACCAAGCCATCGTACTGCATGTTCTTGAGTTTCAGGATGGCGTTACGCAAATTCTCTTCGCTAAAGTCGCGACGGACGCCCTTGTGCGTAAACGAATTCAACTTACGCAACTGCGAAAGCAGAATATCTTCGAGCAACACGTTCGCAAGTTTTCCCTTGCGTTCCAGCATCACCTCTTCGGGCATAAGCGGTTTGAAACCAAGATTCGCCAGCAGGCGCATCGCCGGAATCTGCGATGTCGGAATTTCTCTGTAATCAGGCTGTTGTTGCATAAATCACCTCATGCCTTGTACTGAGCCATTTTTTCATGAAGTTCCAAGAAATAGTCAAAATCACTGCGGAAAATTTTATCCTGCACAATGCGGTATTTTTCCCATTCCGTTATCGCATGGGCTTGCGCGACTTCCATCGAAATCTTCCCAGCATTGGTCAAAAGTTCATGCTCGGTCGCCATCAAAATACGGTCCAGATGTTTCGCCCAATCTTCCATAGTCATTGGAATATGCCGATTCGCTTGCATTTCAGCAAAGTCCAAATAACCCGAAACAATCAGTTCAAGCGCACTCAATTCTTCCTTGTCCAAGTAATTCTTTGCCACAATCACATCGGACTTCATAATCTTACCCTTAGGAGACGCAGCCCAAGTTTTCAAGCCCATGTGTTCCTTTTTACTATCGGCACGTTCGATAATCAGTTCGGCTGCAGTATGCCCATGAATTGCCCAATGCAACTTATTCTGGACCTTCTTGAAGAAATCTTGTGTAATTTTTGCCGAAGGGTCATAATCCAGCGCCGTAGAATAGATGTCCGTCACCTTCTGATAGAATCGGCGTTCCGAAACGCGAATCTCACGAATCGCCTCCAACTGTTTCTCGAAATAATCTTCGGTCAAGATTGTCCCGAAATTCTTGAGGCGCTCCTTATCCATCACCCAGCCCTGGATGGTGTAATCCTTGACGATTTGCCCAGCCCACTTGCGGAACTGCACCGCACGTTCATTATTGACCTTGAAACCCACGGCAATAATCATCTGAAGATTGTAATGATTGGCTTGATAGCTTTTCCCATCACTGGCAGTTATTAAGTATTTCTTAATAACTGAATTCTCCGTCAGTTCGCCGTCTTCAAGAATGTTTTTGATATGCTGGTTAATCGCCGGAACGCTGACCCCATACAGTTCAGCCATCATCTTCTGCGTCAGCCAAACATTTTCGTTTTCATAACGCATCTCTACGCTCTGCTCAGAACCGCCAATAGCAGAGACATAAGTCAAATACTCCGCAGCCGAACTGCGAATGGAAACTGGGGTTATCTTTCGGGACTTTGACATAAAACCACCTCAAATCACTACATTTTATAGCTCAACCATTCAGTTTGGATTCGATTTCCTTGATACTGGGCAAACTGCTTTTGAAGTCTGCCGGATAAAGTTTCGATAGTTCATATTCCGATATGCCTATAGGAACAGCCATGCTCTCCAATGCATATTGAGCCAAAATGTTATCCTTTGTCTTGCAAATCAAAAGACCAACGGTCGGATTATCGCCATCTTTTTTAAGAATATGGTTTACTGCTGTTACGTATGTCCCAAGTTGACCAATATTGTCACTGTCAAATTCAGCCGTTTTAACTTCTATTACCACATAACAATGCAAATTGGTGTTATAAAAAAGCATATCCATAAATTTTTCAACTTTACCAATTTGCAAACGAAATTCGCGTCCCATATAGGCAAAACCACGTCCTAATTCGAGCAGGAATTTTTCGATATTATGAATGAGGGCGTCTTTCAGTTCTTTTTCTTCATATCGCTCCGTAACGGTAATAAAATCAAAATTATAAGGATCTTTTGTCAGCTGTTGAGCCAACTCTCCTTGCGGAAACGATAAATTTTTGGAAAAATTCGAGACGGCTTTTCCCTGCCGTTCGTACAAATCTGTATCAAGAAAATTCAGCAGAATTGTTCGAGACCAATGATTATCAATCACCTTATGAACAAAAAACAAAGCCTTTTTGGGATTGTTTCGGCATGCATCAACAATATAGCGAATATGCCCCCACGGAACAAGGGACAATTCGTCCACAAGTTGTGGACGAATTTCCATTTCTTTGCGAAATAAGTTATAGACATACTTCATGTATTTTAGATTTGTAACAGAAAACCCCTTGACATCAGGCAAAGCATCCCGTAAATCACTACTCAGAGATTCAAAGAATCCACTTCCCCATTTGCTTTCAGCCTGCTTTAGGACAATATCTTTACCAAGTGACCAATAGAATTTAATCAATTCTGAATTGACCTTAATTGCAGCCTTGATTTGCCCCGATTTAAAGCGTTTCTTTAAATCAGAAATCCAAGATTTATACTCAGCATCTGCAGTAACAGATTTTTTTGCCATATTTTCCCCTTATTTTACTCGCCATTGTCCGGTGAGGAGTTTTTGCATCAAACCTTGCTTCTGTTTTTTATAGTTTTCAAGTTGCTGTTTGAGAAGAGAAATCTCTTTATTCGTTTCTGAAAGGGTTTCAACAATTATTTTCTGTTCCTGAATAGATGGAATTAAAATAAATGTATCAACAATATCTTTCTTGGCGATAGACGAAACTTTAATTCCTGTTATTAAAGGGATTAATTGTCTATGAAACTCTTTTGAATTGATATAATAGCCAAGCCAACCATGATAAAAGATTTCTTTTTGAGGTCTACAAAGCATCGTATGCAAGCCAGACACAACTAAATGATTTTTGATGTTCAATATTTCTACAGCCTTACCAACAGTTTCATCCTCAGCCGTATCAGCAATAACAATATCTCCTGATTGTAAAAAAATCATTTTTGATGAGTCAACACTTGATTTTAAACAGGGAATTCGCGCTGAGTTCACATCTAACAATTCAGCATATTTAACAAGAACATCCCCATAATGAATATTTTTTATTGAGCCTTCATCATTAGACATCAGCTCTCTAGAATATGTATTTGTTGGTAAAAACTCAAATACGTCCTTAAATTTTTTCTTTTTCCATTTGCTCTTATCTATCGCGATATTTCCAAGTTTAAACTTGACATCATTTTGATTTTCAATCAACTTATAAGTTAGCGTTTTTTTCTGTTCAGACTTCGCTTCGATGAGTTTTTCCATTTTTTCGATGGCGGAGTCCCAGACCGAAAGCGTCGCCGCAATCTTCTTCTGCTCTTCTAGCGGGGGCAAAAGAAACGGGACCTTATTAACAGCCTCTACGGATATTCCAGGCTGAGCTTGCCCGGTTGCATATTTATTCAAGTTTGCAAAAACCAACGCGTAATACAACCAAATAGAATCATTGCCGTTTTGAGGTGACGCAACTACAGCATGTTCAGTTGCATAAAATTTTCCTTGCGCTAAATTAACATTTCCACACAATGCCCCCTGCCGCCCAATAATCGGAAAAATGCCTTCATGTGAAAATTTCGGGACGAAACCTCTAACGCCGTTTCCTCCAAAACAGGGATAGATGTTAACAGAATCCTGTTTTGCTGCTATCATTTGTGCAGGAACAAATTTTCCCGCTTTGAGCAACGCTGCATCTTCCAACTTTACTTTTTTCCATTCTGCCATATTCTACCTGTACTCATTCAAATCACTTAAAATTCTTGATGTTTCGGCATCAATAAAGCCAATAGCATCCGAAGAAAATCTAGCAGATACTATCTGATGCATTTTTTTCAATCGTTTCAAGGACGGTATAGTCTGTCCTAAAATAAACATATAGTGGTCTTTTACATCGTTCATCGAGCAAGGAATCTTTATTCCTTCAGATGACGACACCAACATAACGCCTTCTTCCCGTAATAATGAAATTACTTCTCTACTAACTTTTTCAGCACTGTAATCGCTGTAACCTCGATAATTCAACCAGTCTTTTATCTCATCTCTATAACAATACTTATTTGGATCTTCGTATAGCAGAGTTCCCTTTAAGTAGTCCAAAGTCTCACATGCAACCGCTCTCTCCTCATTACGTTTATTTTCTTCAAGAAATTGATTTACCGATTCCAAAGCCACATTCAGAATTTCATCATCAATTTGTTGACCAACATTAGAAACATCGGAAACCTTCATTTTCATCCAATCCGGTTCGCCAACAACAAGAGAACTTTTCCATATTGGATCTAGTATATTCTTCACATCTTTTAATTCGTCATTATAATACTTCCGAATCGAACCACCCATCAAATCAGATAGTTGTACAAGAATTTCTGATTTGGGAGAACGCATCTGTATTTCAGGAGCAAATAAATCAACCTGGCTTTTCTTTGCCACCACCGATTCAATGTATTTAACAAATGATTCACGATACTTTGAATCGCCAAACGTATCAAAGGTCAAATCGACATTGCCGTATATTCTAACAACCTCTGACACAAGAAGACGTTCTATGTATTTATAAAATGTGGGATGATATCTAAACCACTGCGCCGTTTTATCAAAATCATCCTTTTTGACATGGATTGTTACAATAGAAACATTCCATGACGCTACCTGATTTAGTATTTCATATCTCTTTCTTATATCATTTATTTTTTTTGATTTTAATTCGGGCAGATTATATTTTTCAAGCAAATCCTTAAGTTTTTCTTCAATTTCAGAAATATTGCCTTCACGAACAAGTGTTGCACAAATCAAAAAAGTATCCGAAGACCCGTTTGAAAAATGCGGGTCTCCACTCTCATCAATAAAAGCATGAAATACAGGTTTAGCCATCTCCGCCCCCAAACAAGTCTAGCGTTTCCGAATCTTTTTTCTTTTTCTTTGCACTATATTTTGCTTGCTTTTCAGAAACATGCTGCAATGCGGGCACAGTCTTGGACAGCTCAATGATATTGTCCTCTATTTTTATGGGGATGCATCCTTTTTCTATAAGTGTTTTGTTGGCGTTTTTTTCGTCTGCACCAGGCTCGCGGATAAAAATCTTCCTACCGCGTTTCAGACCTTCCATAACGCCAGACCACGTGCCACCACCATTGTTCGATTCTGCGACATAAATTTCATCGGCCATGCCGTAAATCAGTGTGTTTCTATCCATCGCCAACCAAGTGGACCAGGGCATTTTTGGGGCATACGCGCTTACCACCAGCACTTTGCCTTCTACGATTTGCTTGTAGTACTGTTTGAAACCTGTCGAGAAAGTCAATATTCCTTGCGGCAATACGATTATGCTAGAGCCTTCCGCTTTGACAGCAGCATCCAAAGCTTCGCGATCGACACCCTTGGCAAAGCCGCTTACAACAACCTTGCCTTCTTCGGCAACTTTTTTTGAAATTTTTCGAGTGAAGTCAATTGAAATTTCACTGGCTGCGCGGGCACCGACAACGGCTGCTGTCGGCTGGTTCAACAGAGCGATGTTCCCCTTTGCATAAAGCAATACAGGGCAGCCATTCATTTTCAGGTTTTTCTTGAGTGTCTGCGGGAATTCTGGCGACATGGAAGGAATTAGCGAATACCCCTGATTGATTAGGTTTTCTGCCATAAAGGCGTTATTGGGTAGCTGTTCTTTTGCTCTCGAAAGGGCGTCAATATCCTTGATATCAAGACCGAGTTCGGAATTCCACTCGGATTCGTTCTGACCAAAAAAGTCAACAACCGTCTTTTTTTGCTTATGGCACCAGCTGAGTATATCGTTTTTTACCGCCGTCTTGATTGCGGCATGGGCAAGGGCCATCCAGTAGGCATATTCGTTCAGATTGTTCATAAATCGCCTCCAACGGTTTTAGCGATAACTACCGGGGTTATGGTTGCAGCACCTTTTTCTTTTAACATTTTTGCAATCTCGTTCAATGTCGCACCACTATCATAGATATCATCTAGCAAAAGAACGTTTTTCCCTTCGAGTATTTCGGGCGAATCGAAGTCGAACGCATCTTCCACGTTTTTTCTTTTCAAGATAGCATTCTGGGGTATTTTCTGTGCCGTTGTCGGTCTCATCTTTTTAAGATTATGGCATACGGGAATGCCCAGCAATCCACCAACTTTTGCGGCCAAGTTCTTGACCAGGTCACCCGATTCAGTCGGCGGGACATAAAGCAGCATATCTATCTTGTTGCCCATCATCTTCTTTTGGATCATTCGTGCCATTCGCCGAGCGGTATCATCCGGGAAATCTCCCGCACCTTCGTATTTGCAATTATGCACCATCTGGCCTATTTCACCATCTTCTAGGGAATAATTGGCCAACGCAAATCCAGGCTCAAGTTTTGAGGTTTTCTTCTTTGCTATTTCCGGGAAATAGTCTTGCTTGAAATCGCGTAATTTGAGCCATGTCGCTTCAGAATAGCGCTTGGGCATATAATCTGCCAGATTAGTATTATCGCAATTTTCAGAAGGTACCGTTATCGTGTCGCCGAGATACCCGCGGAGATAATCCATGCGGGGGGCCGATGTTTCGATATAGCCCATCATGGCGTCCAAATCGTTCATCTTGGATTGACGAAGCTCCTCAAAAGATTTTGTATCAAGTTCGGGAGCGTCAAACAGATATTCGTATTTACCTTTTTCA
Organism: uncultured Fibrobacter sp.; assembly: GCA_946186895.1. Classification (GTDB taxonomy): domain Bacteria; phylum Fibrobacterota; class Fibrobacteria; order Fibrobacterales; family Fibrobacteraceae; genus Fibrobacter. The sequence continues at coordinate 32,574 of CAMHOW010000010.1, read as the reverse complement.
TTGCGCACAGCGATTTTCTGTTCGAGCAAGTCAGCAAGAATCGTCCTTACAGGAATCTGCTTCATGTTCAATTCCTGCATAACGCCCCGCTCGCCGAGTGGCGCTTTTTTCAGGGCGTTTATAACGCGTCCGTAATCTGCCGTTTTGGGTTTTGCTCCGTTGATAAAACTGAGGGGCAACATTTTGTCGTAAGGGACTCCGTCTTTATCCACATTCTCGTTGTAAAACAGAATGATGTCTGAAGGCTTGCCGTCACGTCCCGCACGGCCAATTTCCTGATAATAATGGATTGGGGACTGCGGCATTTGCGTATGGATGATGAATCGGATATCCGGCTTGTCTATGCCCATTCCCAAAGCATTCGTTGCGACAATAGCCTTCCAGCGGTTTTCTTTAAGCCCCTGTTCTATCCGAATCCGGTCTTCGCCCTCCAAAGAGGCGTTATACATTTCAGCATCTATTCCTACAAACTTCAACCAGTCCGCATATACTTGCGTGTTGACGCGAGTTCCCGTATAAATAAGGCCAGAACCATCGCAATGCTGCAAGTATTCTGCAATGCGGATTTTCTTTTCGTTTTCCGATTTGACTTTAACAACAAACAGGCGAAGATTCTCTCGCAGGAGGTTGCCGCGCAAGACAGTCATGTTCTTGCCGATTTGCTCCTGGATATCGTTCTGGACACGCTCCGTCGCTGTTGCCGTCACAGCCAATACAGGGACGTTTTCAGGCAAGATTCTAACAAGGTCAACAATACGTCGAAAATCCGGGCGAAAATCATGCCCCCATTGCGAAATGCAATGAGCCTCGTCAACAACGACCATGGCGACCTTGATTTCACGGACGGTTTCTTGCCATGAGAGGTTGCCTTGGCGCTCCGGGGCGATATACAGAATCTTAATTTTCCCGTTCTTTGCTTCTTCCAGAATCTGTTCATTTTCTTCGGGAGTCTGGTTCGAGTTGATGCACTTAGCGACAATCCCTCTCTCATTGAGTGAATTCACTTGGTCACGCATCAAGGCAATCAATGGGGAAAAGACAATTGTGAGACCATCAAGTTGTGTTGCCGGGAACTGGTAACAGAGAGACTTGCCAAAGCCAGTCTTTTGAATCATCAAGACGCGTTCATTATTTAAAATTTTTTCAATCGCCGCCCACTGTGCGTCGTGAAAATGGGCGAATCCAAAGATTTCCTTTAATTTTTGCTCAGCTTCGGCGCGATTCATTTTTTACTCCCATATTTTTCACCCAATGGCCATTTTTTCGCAAAAATCCCAAACTTTTGGTTAAACGTATCGAATTCGGTACGTTTAAAACAGATGTCATCTGGTGAAGTCACAAATTGTGACTTCATGATCACCATATTGCCAATGACGGCAAAATGGTCCCCAAATGTTTTGTTGACGCCAACAAGACATTCCCTTTTTTCGCACACAACCATCATGCTCTTTACACCTTCTCCAAAATATCAGCGATAAACTTGGAATCCAACAATTCAAAAGCAAAGCACTTCTTGCCCAAATCCTTCAGCGATGCTCCAATATGGTACAGAATTTTCCCGTCAATGATCATAAAACGGTCATGCATCTTTTCTGTATATTTCAAATCAAGTTGCGGATACTGCTCGTTGAATTTCTTCACATCCTGCTCTTTCAATTTTGCCTTTGAAGACGTGTAAACCTTTACCGCGACTCCTTCTTTTTTCGTCACGAGCCGTTCAAGAACAGACAAGTCAACATAGCCATCAATCAACACAATTTCTTTTTTTGCTTGAGCAATAAAATTTTCAAATTTTGCATACGCATCGAAAATTTGGCCTTGAAAAAAGATTCCCTGGGTATTATCAATTGAATATTTGTCCATTCGGCAAAACAGCTCGTTTATTTTCTTGTCTGATTCAACCTGACGCATTTCAAGTGAATCAAGGCGGTTAAAAACCTGTGCATTTGCCAACAAGAACTTCCGCATGGCAACAAAGGCTTTCATAATCTGGACACTAGCTTTCACTGCCGTTTCACTTTTCAACACCGCAGAAAGCATCGCGACGCCCTGCTCGGTAAAAACATAGGGCATATATTTAATGTTCGAACCACGTTTTTTTTCAATGTTCAAGGTCGCAAATTGCGACCTTGAACGATTATCGAAAGGCAATGCCGTTGTTTGCGACATTAAATCCTGAAGTTCTACAACTGACAGCTGGAAACAGAATTCTTTCGGAAAACGCTCAATATTACGTTTGACTTGCTCATTCAAACGTTTAGTTTCAACGCCATACAATTCTGCTATATCGCGGTCAATCATCACCTGTTGACCACGCACAGCAACAATTTTGTTCTGTATTACGGAGATTTCGTTTTCCATTTTCTCCTATCCCCGCTTAATCTCCTTCAGTTTTTGGGCCATCTGCTTACGGACTTCGGCGAGTTCCTTTTCGAGGCGGTCGATATCCTTCTGCACCGCATCCACATCGATAGGCGCCTCTTCTTCGAAGGTATCCACATAGCGCGGAATATTCAGGTTGAATTCGTTGCCTGCAATTTCGTCGAAAGAGGCGACATGGGCGTACTTGTCCACATTCTTGCGCTTCTTGTAGGTATTCACAATCTTTGAGATGTTCTCTTCGGAGAGTGAATTCTGCTTTTTGCCCTGCACAAATTCACGGCTAGCGTCAATGAACAGCACGTCCTTGCGTTTTGCGTTCTTGCCGCCGATTTCACGGCTGCGGTCGAATACCAGAATCGCCACGGGAATGCTCGTGGTCGGGAACAAATTTTCGGGGAGGCCGATTACCGCATCCAGCAGGTTTTCGCGAATCATCGCCTCACGGATTTTGCCTTCGGAAGAACCACGGAACAACACACCGTGCGGCACTACGACAACGACGCGTCCTTCGCCCGCGAGGCTGGTCTCGACCATATGCGTAATGAAGGCCCAGTCACCCTTGCTCTTGGGCGGAACGCCACGGAAAAAACGCTTGTAGGGGTCACTTTCGGCGTTTTCTGCGCCCCATTTGTCAAGGCTGAAAGGCGGATTAGCCACCACCACATTGAATTTCATCAACTTGTCCTTTTCGACAAGCATCGGACTGTTGAGCGTATCGCCCCATTCAATGCGGGCGCTATCGGTGCTATGCAGGAACATGTTCATGCGGCAAAGAGCCCACGTACTGCCGTTCGATTCCTGACCAAACAAAGCGTAGTTGCCGCTCGGCACCTGCTTTGCGCCCTGCAAAAGCAAACCGCCCGCGCCGCACGTCGGGTCGCAAATCTTGTCGCCATCCTTCGGAGCGGCGAGTTTCGCCACAAGCTCCGTCACATCGAATGGTGTAAAAAATTCGCCGGCCTTCTTGCCCGCCTCGGCACCGAAACGCTCCAGCAGATACATATAGGTGTTGCCGATGATGTCTTCGGAAACGCGGCTCGGCGACATGTCGAGTTCGTCCTTATGGAAGTCTTCGAGCAGCGTACGTAAGCGACGGTTGCGGTCCTTCGTCTTGCCGAGATTCGGTTCAGAGTTAAAGTCGATGTTGCGAAAAACGCCTTCGAGCTTGAGCCTGTTCTGCGTTTCAATCTTGTCGAGAACGATGTTGATTAAATCGCCGATGTTATCTGCAGTGCGGCGTTCGTAAAGGCTGTAATAGTCCGCGATAAAAGAGTCAATGACCTTGCCCTTGTCGTTCTTGATTTCTACCATCGGAAGCACAAAACGTTCGCGTTCCAATTTGCGGAGGATTCTCGCCTCGTCACCACCATACTGCTTGCCGTAAGCGTCGTAATGGTCGCGCCATACATCCGACATATACTTCAGGAACAACATCACCAGAATGTAGTCCTTGTACTGCGCCGGATCAACCGCCCCGCGGAAGGTATCACACGCGGCCCAGGCAGCTGCATTGATGGCATCTTGCTTGATTTTTTCGCTTTTCACTTCACTCATAGCGACTCCAGGTATTTTGATATTTCCGTTTCTAAAATTAAGTTCTTTTGTTTGACAATTTCTGCCAAAATCTCATGTTCTTTTCGGCTGAGTTTTACAAGGTCGGCAATAGTCTGCTGAACCCTTAAATTGGGCAATTTGACCGGCATCTGCTCCAAAACAGTCTTGCTGATGAGCGGCATGGCAGAGCCCTTGGCGAATTCCTTGAAAAAAGCGGCCCCGTTGGCGCCGTTCATATACCAAACCAGGTATTCGGGCAAAACCCTTTCGCGATTTACGCGGATACGGATCATCGGGGCAACCACAAGCAAATCTTCGTCCAAGACAGGTACAAGAGCCGAAACAAACGAGCCACCCCTCGACCTAAACACGATATCACCCGCCACCGCAAGGTGCGAGCCGTTGGGCTTGACGTCTTCCACACGCCGCAGCGCGCCCACATTCAACGAGCCATCCGAACCCACATCGCGCAAAAAACACGCGAGCGTGCCACTTTCTCCCGGGACACAGGTGTTGCGGAACGGATAACCCACCGAAAGCTGGGCAATTTCGCCCAAATTGACATATTCAGACTTCATGCCCTAAATATAATCAAAAAGTTTAAGAAAAGCAATATTTTTTGTAGTATTTTCAATACTAACTATAAATCATAGATAAAAATGCTTATTTTTGCAAGAAAATAGGAGTTCCCCGCCTGCGCGGGGATGACGATAAAGGAAGGCGCGGGGATGACAGGGAAGGTGAAGCCGGAGAGACTCCCTTACCCCTTTTCATACCTTACGTAGGCGAAGCGCTTGCTGTCGGGGGCCCAGGAATTCACATTAATCGTGCCCTGGCCGCCGAACAGTTTTAGAATGGTGCGGGGCTCGCTCCAGCCGGTCTTATCGCTGCCGATCATCAGGCGGATTTCCACATTCTTGTTGGGCACGTGTTCGCCGGGGCGCACGTCACGCTCGTGGTAGGCGAGCATCACGACCTTAGTGCGGTCGGGCGAAATGTGCGGGAACCATGTATTCCAATGGGCGTCATGTGTCATCTGCGTCTGTTCGGAGCCGTCGGCCTTCATGCGCCAGGCCTGCATGCGACCGCTGCGAACAGAATTGAACCAGATGTATTCTCCGTCGCAGTCGTATTCTGGGCCATCGTTCAGCCCGAATGCAGTTGTGAGCTGCGTCTCGTTACCGCCGGTCGCCGGAATGGTGTAGATGTCGTATTCACCGTTCCGTTCGGCACAGTAGGCAAGGGTTTTGCCGTCGGGAGTGATGCCGTGGAGGTAGCTTGGGGCAAGAGGTGTTACCAGTTTCGGCATGCGTCCGTCAAAGAAAATCTTGTAGAGCCTGGAAAGGCCATCTTCTTTGGTGTGGTGGCTTACATACAGGCCTTCGCCATCGGGAGAAAGAACGTGATCGTTGTTGCAGTTGTCTACGAAATAGCTGGGCACTTCGGTAATGGCACCTGTCTCAATTTCGTATTTGTAAATGCGGCCCTCGCTGTTGTAGGTGAGGAACTTGCCGTCGGCACTCCAGTTCGGCGCCTCAATCACGCAGTCAAATTTTTTGAGTAGTTTTGATTCGCTGGTTTCGATATCGAAAACTTCCAGGAAGGACTTGTCGCCACTGCGGTCCCAGACTTCGCCGGGACTGAGCTCAAAGGGGTAAGAGACTCCCCACTGCGCACGGAGACTATCCATCTGCGTCATCATCTGCATGGTCTTGCTGTGGGGCATCTCGGGGCATTCCTTGAGGCCTTTCTCTAGGGCGGCCTTGCAGCCCAGAACTTCGTACTCGTAGCAGTTTTCTATACGGGACGGCTTCACGGATTCCATCAACGTCCCGCCCACATCAAACAGCTGGATTTCTTCCATGTCGTTGAGATTGTACACACGGATAAAGCCTTCGGAACCGTAGATGATGCCCTCGTTCTTGAGCGGGCCCACCATAGATGTCTTGAGGTGGGCGACTTGACCATTTGCGTACACTAGGTCAATCCAGTCCGTGGCATCGACGCCCGTATGGAACTTGACGCACTTGGTCTGTGTCTGCACGATATGATTGGCGGCTCCGCCGATTTTTTCATCTGTCAAGAACAGGTCCGCAAATGTCAAACTGTAAATCCCTAAGTCAAGCAACGCGCCGCCTGCAAGCTCGGGCTTGTGTAGGCGATTGATGTACGAAAGCGGCATTGAGAAATCGGCTTCCACACCTTCTACCTTACCAATCTTCCCGGCCAAGATTCGGTCCTTCACTATCTGCACAGCCGGCAAGAATCGGGTCCACATGGCCTCGCACATGAACACACCCTTTTCTTCGGCAAGGGCTATCACTTCAGATGCCATCAGGGCATTGGCGGTAAAGGCCTTTTCTACAAGTAGATTTCGACCATGTTCTAGACAAAGTAAAATGTTGTTGTAGTGTTCGGAATGGGGAGTGGCGATATAGATCAAATCTACATCTGCATCTTTTGCCAGATCTTCGTAGCTGCCGTAGGCGCGGGCGAACCCGTATTCATCGGCAAACTTTTTCGCCTTTTCAATGGAGCGTGACGCTACCGCGTAGCATTCCACACCCATCCCGCGCTTTTCAAGAGTCTTGACTGCAGCGGCCATCTTTGTGGCGATATGGCCACACCCGAGAATTGCAAACTTGAGAACCGGATTGTTCATTTTTCCCTCTTTTAGAGAGAAAATTAAACTTTTTCTGGGCGTTGCGTTATGATAAGGGCCACATAAATGGGCTCACCTGTAAACAGTTTCTAAATTTGGGTTATGAAATTTATTGAGGTCGTAGCGGGAGTTATTTGCGATGGGGAACGTCGTTCGCCCGACGTCAAGTTCTTTGCTACCCAGCGTGGCTACGGCGACTACAAGGATTTCTGGGAGTTTCCCGGCGGCAAGATGGAGCCCGGTGAAACGCCGGAGCAGGCCCTGGCCCGCGAGCTAAAAGAGGAGCTTGCCGTTGATGTGAGCGTGGGCGATTTCATCTGCACGGTGGAATACGATTACCCGGCTTTTCACCTGACAATGCACTGTTTTTACTGCACCCTTGCAGAGGGTTGCGCGCCCACCTTGCTCGAGCACGAGGCAGCCCAGTGGCTTACCCGTGGGGAACTCCATTCGGTAAACTGGTTGCCTGCCGATGTAGAAGTGGTAAAGGTGCTTGGGTACTAATGTTCCCAGAAATCTCGAACGTCCTTAAAATGGTCCATTCGTTTTTTTATTTTTGAAATTTCTTTTGGATAAAAACGGTCTAGCCTATCGCAAAGCTCCAGCATCCATTTTTTTCGTGTATTATTTTCATTTATTACAACATTATTTGAATTCGAAATTTGTATTTGTCCCCATCCTAAAGCACCCAAGGTGAGACAAGACCAATCCAATAATTCAATAGGGACAAATTTGCAATCTTCAAAAATTAATTTTGAATTCTCTACTTTGTATGCAGTTATTAAAATGGAAAAATAATTTTTGGGATTTTCGTAAAACCTTGATAAGCGTTCTACTGAAGTTAAATTTGGCATATTAAATGCCGTACCTAAATTATGTGTTTTGCTGTCAATTACATAGTAATTATCATCAACATCTGTAAAGGCAAAATCAGCCATTGCTCTTCTGGCGAAGGTAGATTCAAACTCTTTTACAACACCGCTAGGTAAACATTTTTCGAAATTCGTTTCTAGATACTCTTGAACCGCGTCTCCCACGGCTCTGGGGCTATTTAATGTGCTTTTACTCATAAGAGTAACATTATTTAGGTTTGAAAGCACATTATTTTGAATTTGGGTTCTAGTGGGTAAATTGAAAACTTTGTTCATTTTTCACTCAGTCAAAAAGTGATGGCGTAGAATTTTTCTTGGGAGATTTTTTCTTTGAAGACGTTGATAGTTTCTGCTGAAGGCTTAGTGTGTTTCTTTCCCAGAATACACCGTCGGAATAGCCTTGTATAGTTTTGTCCGTATCCGCCATTTCTAGGCGTTTTTCGGCCCACAGGCAGTATTCTTCGTTTAATTCAATGCCGCAATATTTTCGGTTGAGTTTTTTGGCGACGACACTGGCCGTTCCGCTCCCTAAAAATGGGTCAAAAATGACATCACCTTCTTTGGAAGAAGCTAAAACCAATTTGGCATAGAGCTTTTCGCTTTTTTGTGTCGGGTGGTCGGTGTTTTCTGGCATAGACCAAAACGGGATTGATATGTCATCCCAAAAGTTAGAGGGATAAGTTAATCTAAAGTTTCCCTCTTCGCTTTCATCCCAATCTTTGGGCTTTCCATCCACTTTGTAAGGGGCTATAACCCTTCTTTTCATCATTACGGCATCAACATTGAAGTAGTAGTTATTTGGATTTTTTACAGCAAACCAAATATCTTCCATCCCGTTTTTCCAATTGGATTTTGCACCACGCCCTTTCTCGCGTTGCCAGGTAATGCGGTTAATTATGGTTAGCTCTTTTTCTATGGCTCTCTGTAGCGACGAGGTGCATTTCCAGTCACCACACATATACAATGAGCCGTTGGGCTTTAGTTTCTTGCATACCTCAGGAAACCAGGTTTCCAGATACTCGTCATAGTTGTTATCTGAACGAGAATTAAACTTTATGCCGTTAAAGTTTTTTGTGAGGTTGTAGGGCGGATCGATGATGATTAGATCGGCGAATTCATCAGGAATGTACTTGATCATTTCGATCAGGTCGCCATTTATGGTTTTATTGACAAGATCTTTTGCTTTCTTGACGTTTGCCGCCGTAATCAATTTCGCCTTTAATGGCCCGATTTCTTTGGGCTTTAATGTCAATGTCCTGTTATTTTCGGCGCGTTCTTTTTTCGGCATATATTCTTTTATTTTTCAAAATAATTTTTGAAAAATATACTATTACTTGACTACAAGGTCAAGCTATTTTTAACGTAGCGCGCCAATAACTCTGAAGATATACTTGCCTTTGGGCAGGTTGGAGAATTGCACGTCGGCTGTTCCGTTTGCGGAGCGGCGAGCCATTAGCTGTCCGATGGTATTGAAGGCGAACACCTCGTAGTTTCCGGGCTTGTCAAAGTGAACTGTATAGACGCCGTTGTTTAACGAAATGCTGGAGTGTACGTTAAGCGGAGCCGCTGTAATTGCAGTCTTGTCGGAGGATGCGCTATCTGTTTTTCCAGCAGAACCGCTTGAGGAAACTGCTGCCGAACTCGGGGAACTTTCGATAACCTTGCCAGAACTTGAAATTGGGCCACACGGGGCCTGATTGCAGACTATTTCCCCCGACGAACTCGCGAACACGATGTTACGGATAATTGCTTCGCCTGAGACTCCGGATGCCGTCAGGTAAAAGTCCTTGATGCCGCCGAGGCTCTTGAGTTCCGAGCAATTCACCGTCGTCCAGCCCTTAGATGTAAATTTCTCGTTGGCCGCTACCAGTTCGCATTCCGAAAGAACGGTGCCGTCTTTTTTGCCATCGCGAATGCTGAGCTTGCCGCCTGTAAGGCTCTTCACCTCGATAGCAACTTCTGCAGACCTGATAGAATCTGTCACCACGTTCTCGAAAATCGCGTAGCCGCCGTTCTTGATGGCGAACTCGTCGTCTGCAGTCAAACGCACGCGGATGCCGTTGTCAAAGCCGTTCGCGGGAATCGTATCGCGGATAATGCGCAAGAAGTCGATGCGGTCCAGTTCTGCAAAGTTGCCGTTGGGCGAAGGTTCGATTTCAATAAAGTTTCCGCCCCGTTTGAGCGTTGCAGGTACCATCACGATGGACTTTTCGGGGAACGTGCCCCAGTCTCCTGTTGGCGGGAGCGTCACCGTCTGCGACTTGCCATTCACCGTCACCTTGTGGGTTGCGGCCGCATCGCCACCGTTTGCGTAGCGGTAACGCAGCAGGTAATCGCCAGCCTGCATGATGTTCATGGGCAGGCGGATTTTGGAACCGGCGGTATTTACGTATGCCAGGTATTCCCCGTTGGATGCGGTTTCGCTGTACGAAATTTTCAGGTCGCCGGAAACCGCCCGGGTCAGGGCACCATGCTCCACTTCGGCACTCAGGTAGCGCCCTAGGAAGGGTTGGCCCATTTCGACCCAGTTGTCGTCGGTGAAGACCACATCACGGATGTGAATATGGTTGTACTTGTCGCCTAATTCGGAATTGTCGTAGTAGTGGTGCACAAAGCGCACGCGGTTCAGGTCTTGGAATGCCTCGCCGCCACCCGGCCCTACGTAGCGACCATAGCGTTCCATGAGGATGGTGCCGCCGCCACTTGCCATGCTGTAACCGGCGCGGTCCTTGTAGGGGCCTGTTACATTGTCGGCACGACCATAGGCGGTTTTATACGTTGTTTTTTCTATGTTCGGGCCCTGCTGGCAGCAAATATCCCATGCCGTGAACAAGAAGTACTGCCCGTTATGCTCGATGAGGCTCGGGCCTTCTTCTGCGCCACCACTTTCCTTGCTCGTGCGGCGGGCGATGTTGTAGACCGTCTTGTCGTCGCTGGCCTGCAAGCCCGTAGTCGCGTCTAGCTTGATCAGCTGAATGCCGAGCCCGAAGGAACCAAAAGCCATCCAGTAGTTGTCCTCGGTATCCTTGACTACGTCGGCATCGATGGCATTGTACGAATCCGTCCCTTGCTTTGTGTGGAAAACATGGCCGTGGTCTTTCCAGCCGTAGCCTGTAGCGCCCGGCATAATCGACGTGGTTGACTGGTAACCGATGGCCGAATTGCGATTACCAAATTCCGACACGCAATAGTAAACGCGATACTCGCCGTTCATGTAGAAAATATCCGGAGCCCAGATTCCCTCAGTATTCGGTGAATAGGTATAGGCCCACTGCGGGACTCCGCTCACGGTCGACTTGTGGTCGTGCCAACTATAGGCATCTTCCGATGTCCACAGCTGCAGATTGTTGTTGGTGCTCATGAGGGCGTAGCCGTCTTCAAAGCGGATCATGCTGGGGTCGTGACCGGGTTGCAGATTATCCTTTGCGTGCCAATCGGCGGCAAAAGCCTGTGCCGCAAAAGCACAGACCGACAGGGCAGAATACAGACTCCAATAACTCATCCAAACCTCTTCCTGAGTAACTTTTCAAAAAATAGCTCAATAACCTAGATTTATCGAGAAGAAGACAGCGAAAGTCTTGACAAATTATCCAGGTGGCTTATCGCTGCGCAGGCGAGAGAATTCCGTTAAACAAGACCTTGCCTTTTTGCGAGACAGACAGGATTACCTTTGACAGGCCCAGTTGCCGTGGCCACTTGATGCGGTACTCGACCCCTTCAATGACGGTTTCGTACAGGAGTTTCCCGTGGAGCGAGAAAACCCGGACAGTTTTCGGGCCTTGCGTCTGCATTTGCAGCAGGCCGTTTTTGTAGGCGATGGCGGCAGGATTGTCGCTTGAACTGGACTGGGCCACCTCTGCGGAACTCTCCAGCGCAATGCTGGACGAGCTTTCAACAGCCGAAGACGATACTTCCTGGAAACTGGACGAAGAGGGACTTTCGGAACTTGACGATTCTTCCTCAAGACTAGAAGACGATTCTTCGGCGGAGCTTGAGGATACCGTTTCAGAAGAGGAGACGGACATGTCTACGGTGAAGGTGATGTAGTCTTTGTCGGCAGATTCTGTGATTTCGGAAAGGGCGATTTCCATATCGGACTCGTTCCAGAAAATAAACTGGTCAAAGTTCGTTACCTTTTTTGATCCGGGGAAGGCATCGCTGGCATTTGCGTAACTGTTAGTTTCAGGAACGGCTTCTTCGATATCTACATACATGTGGTTGCCGTCGTTATTGATGGTCTTTGCCTTCCATACAGAAGCCACGTAGTCGATATGCCATATCAGCATGCCCGAGCCTGGTAGGCCTATATCCCAGTCCTTCTTTGTCCGGTATTCCAGCAGGAACATTTCATCGGGGTTTTCAGGATTGGTGACGCTGTAGGCGTTGTTGTCGTCAATCTTGTCTAGTCTTACGGTGCCTACGGCGTTGAGCTCTGTGGGGGTCATCCACCCTAGGGACATCCTTTCGAAGGCAGAGTAGAAAGGCGGTGCGCAGTTCTGGGTTTGTTCGTCATTGTAAGGGCAGTTGTAGTTTCCCTGGTCCATCACGTCCCATTTCTTGGGAGTCTTGCGGGTGTTGTTTCCCTTCAGGTCATACATGTCCGGCAGTCCAAGCACGTGGCTGAATTCGTGGGCAAAGGTTCCGATGCCGCCTAGAGTAGAAGTAGAATGGTTTCGCTTGTAGGCATATCCGTCAATCTCGTTGGAACAGGCGTAGCGGTTGGCGTAGATGTTGTTGCCCATGTTTTTCCCGGACCGCTTGTTACTGGAATTGCCGATGTACCAGGCGTGTGGCCAGATAGACCCTACCACGCCGGAATTGTTGGCCCCCACGCCGGCATAGAACATGTAGACGAAGTCAATTTCTCCATCATTGTCGTTGTCGTACTGGGAATAATCGATGCCTCCCTTCTTTTTTAGGGAATCGAGGGCCTCCATTATGGCTTTGCGTGCCCCCTCGTAGTTTCTGCCGTCTTTATCGCTGGATGTCGTCCCGTAGTCATTTCTATTCTTTGAAATAGTTATGGGACCATAGACGTCGAAGGTGGGGCGGAAGAGGCCCATGGAATTCTTGACGAAGTAGTCCCGAACGCTTCCGCGGTTGTAGTGCTCGTTGTACCCTTCCTTGTTCATGTAGTCTGTGAATTGGGACTGGGGATCGGCACTCTTGAACCTAACATCCTGGAATTCTACAAGGATCACAAAGACATGGATATCGCCCTGCGTTACCTCGGGATTGTAGCTGGGCATCCGCATCACATCGCGGTAGGCGAAATCCGGTATCCGGTAGTCCATGGTTTCTACGGCGGGTTCGTTCTCTAGCATTAAATTGTAAATGTCATTTTGGTTGAGGCCTTTTAGGAATTCGGTTTCGGAATCGCTGCGTTCATCTGCATTCCGGGCATAAATCCCCGAAGGTTCTCCCTTTTCATTTACGTAGGAGTAGTACCCGAGAAGGTCTTCTTTCAAGAAATATCCGTCTTCTGTTTGCAACACGTGAAAGCGGTCGTCTCCTACGAAACGGACCTCTAGCTCGCTGCCGTCGGGTTGTTTCAGGGGAAATGTCCCATCGTCTGCGGGTACGGCCAGACAGTAGACCGCCGCCATCCATACAAACAGTGTTACTTGAAAAAATCTCACAAGCGCTCCTTCAGATTCAAAATAATAAAGTATATTACGGATAGATATGCTCTATATCCATCAATACCCCGATTGGACCCACTTTCGGTTCGATTCCCGGAAGGTCCTGAACGCTCTTGGCGAGGCCCGCCTGCAAGAGGGTAAGCTTATTGGCGCCATGGAGACCTGCGGTTTCCAGGATTTGGAGCAGGAACTCTTGATTCGGGACATCTGCGCGAATTCCGCCATTGATGGGTTCAGTCTCAAGGATGAGTTTGTCAAGGAGCAGGTGGCCCTTGTACAGGGGGGTGCCGCCCAGTCGGCTGACCCTATGGTGCGTATTTACCTGGGGGCCATTACGAAGGCCTTTAACCCTGTGACGGCGGAGCGCTTGTTTGCCTGGCATGCGGCCATGGGCCAGAACAAGGTGGCCAGCTTTAGGCAAAGCCCGAGTGCCGTGATGTATGGTCAGGGTGATTCTCGGCTGGATTTCGATGGCCCCAATCCGGAGCGGTTGGAACAGGAGGTGGAGCGTTACATCCAGTGGATGGAAACGTCTACTATGGATGGCGTCATCAAGGCGGCGGTGGCCCACTTCTGGTTCATTACCCTTAGGCCCTTTGCCGACGCCAATGGCCGACTCGCTAGGCTCCTTACCGTCGTGGCTCTTGCCCGTAGCGAGCAGACCACTCGTTGCCAGTTCTCCTTGAACCAAGCTTTCTTAGATAGGAAAGAGGAGTATTTCAAGATTCTCAACGAGACCCAGCGTGGCAATGGCGACCTGACAGAATGGATCCTTTGGTTTATCGAGACCATGCAGCAGGCCATGTCCAATACGCGGGAGCGTATCCTCAAGGAACAGCGCAAGACGGCCTTTTACAACCGCCATGCAGGCGAGGCTTTTGACGAAAAGGACCAGAAACTTTTTACGGCCTTGTTCACGGGCAAGCTTTCTGAAAGTTTTACTGCCAAGGATTTGGCCGCGGTTATTGACCAGAGTCACGATACGGCTCTGCGTACAATACAACGGCTCATTGCCAAGGGCATCTTGAAGGCCGACGAGAAAGGCGGCCGCAGCCAACGCTATTCATTAATATGACTAGGGAGGGGTTAACCCCTCCCTAAGACCCTCCCGACACTCAATAACTCGCTCCATTCAAGCTGAAACATTCGGGTCAGCGAGTTATTTTCGTGGGCACCTGACGGTGCTGATAACGACAAACGAAAAAAAAGACCCGCGAAAGCGGGTCTTTTTCAAGATGTGTAAAGGGGATTAGCCTTCTTCCAGGGCTTCCTTGAATTCGTCCACCGTGGCGATGTATTCGTCGATCATGTCGGCTTTGGAATCCAGGTGGGCCAGAATCTTGTCCAGGTGTTCCTTGTTGAACACGGCCTTCAGCTGGCGGCTGGCGTGACCCTTGTAGCCCCATTCCTTCAGGATTTCGTCGGTGACCACGAAGGAGTCGTCCATAGAAACGAAACGCATGGGACCGTAGACGGCCCAGTTGTGTTCCATCTGCATGCATTCCGGTTCGGGCAGGTCGGGGTTGGACATATAGCGCTGGATATGGCGGGTGCGAACGTCCTTGATCTTGTCGATGCGCATGTAACCCATGATCAGGTACTTGTTGCGCATCTCGGAATCGCTAAGGCCTTCGTAGCGGGTGCCGAACAAGATGTAGCGGCTCTTGGCGCGGACGATGGCGTTGATGTTCTTTACGTTGCAGCAGCTCATGAGGCCGTAGGTGCTGGTTTCGTAGTTCGGTTCGTAGAAGAAACCCTTGCCGTTTTCGTTAAGCTGGTCACGGACGGGCATTTCAGACTGGTGACTTGTTTCCACATAGAGCAGGCTGCCGGCGGCATTACCGCGGTAATCCTGCCAACCTTCTAGATTGATTTGTGTTTTAGGCATTTTTCAACCCCTAGAAAAGTGATACATAATAAAATAACCAGCGGACCTAAAAAGGTTCGTCATTAACGATGCCAAGATACAAAATTCGGTGTCAGAGGGTCAGGGATTCTGCGGAAATATCTTGCATTCCGAACAGAAATGCCCCTTTTTCGAAGAATTTCGCGGTATCCGTGGTTAAGAAACGGGTGTTTCCACCTCGCGAAAGCCGTGCGTCCATCTCCGGGTGGCGGTTCAGGTAGTCTACCGTCTTGTCGGCCACAATCTGGCCTTGTATGACCAGCTGGACTCTGGGCGGCAGTGCCTCGCGGATCTCTTTTTCCAGCAGGGGGTAGTGGGTGCAGGCCAAAAGCACGGTGTCGATCTCAGGGTCCTCTTTAAGCAGGGCTTCCACCTCTTTTTTTACGAAGAAGCGGGAACCCTCGGTGCCCATCTCGCCGTTCTCTACCAGGGGGACCCACATGGGGCAGGCATGCTGTGTCACCTTCAGCTCCGGGAAGAAATGGCTGATCTCTATCTGGTAGCTGTTAGAAGAAACGGTGCCTGCGGTGGCGAAGATGCCGATATGCCCCGTGTGACTGAACTTGCCGATTTCTTCGGTGGTGGGTCTGATAATTCCAAGCACCCTCCGGTCCGGAAACTCCACGGGCAGAACCTGCTGCTGGATGCTCCGGAGCGCCCGGGCCGATGCGGTGTTGCAGGCGAGGATAACCATAGGGCAGCCCCGGCTGAAAAGCTCCCGCACGCACTGGAGGGTGTAGCGGAAGATGGTCTCAAAGCTCCTGCTACCATAAGGCGCACGGGCGTTGTCGCCCAGGTACAAGAAGTCGTAGTCGGGCAGTGAGCGCCGCAGGTCTTGCAGGATAGTGAGCCCGCCGAATCCGGAATCGAAGACGCCTATCACAGGGCGGCCTCCATGCGCGAGCGTACCAGGGGCATCAGCTCCTTTCTCGGGTCGTTGTTGCCCTGGCGTTTTTCAATCTCGCCGGCGTCGATGGGGTCAAGAATCTGGACAGTTACTTTGCAGCGTCCGGTGCTCTTGCGACGCTCCCAGACGGCCGCCGTCCCGCGAATCACTACAGGGAGCACAATGGCGTGGGCCTCTAGGGCAAGCCTGAACCCGCCGCTCTTGAAGGGTGAAAGGTCATCGCTTTTTCCGCGGGTACCTTCGGGGAAAAGGCATAGTCTCGGGATGCGTCCGGATTCTACGGCTTCGCGGATCATGGCGCCGCCACCGCCTTTCTTGCGGTTGATAAAGATGCAGCCGATCTTATGCATCCAGAAATTCAAAAAGGGAATGAACTTAAGGGATTCCTTGGCGATGAACCCCACGATACGCTCGATTGTCAAGAACATTACGGGAATATCGGCGTAGGAGTTGTGATTGCCCATGACAAACACGGGGCGACTCCAGTCCACTTTGGCCAGTGTCGCCTGGTCCTTGATTTCTAGGTCTACCCGCAGCACGTTCATGCAGAAACGGGAGAATCGTTGGATTTTTCCTTCGAACCAGGTGTTGAAATTTTTCCCGCAGGCAATCAAGATAAAGGGCAGTGCCAGGATATGGGCGAACATGTAGGAGAGCACTACAATCACCACGTATATTCTAAACAAAGTAACTGGCATAGTCCATCCGCTTTTTGGAGGTTCGTGGGGCAGGAACCTGGAGGGCTTTAGCTTCAGCAGTTTCCCTTTCCAATACCTCTGTTTGCAATATAGCAAAACCAGGTACGATTCGGCACGGGTCACCCCCACGTAATATAGGCGCCTTTCCTCGTCCATCTGGGCTTTGCGCTGTTTGCGGCTGCCTTCGCACTTGCCCGGCGTGAACCCTTCGGCAAGGCCCGCGTAAAAGACTACGGCATACTGGAGGCCCTTGGAGGCGTGAACGGTCTCGATGTGGATTCCGTCTTCTAGCACCTGGTCTCCTGCAAGGTGGTCGCCGGCAATGGGCAGCTCCCCTTCGCGAAGGGCCTCTTCGAAGTATTGGCGTTGCCGGTTGTACCGTACCAAAATGGCGAAGTTTTTCCAGAGGAGTCCATATTCTTTTCGCAGGGAGAGGATGGCGTTCTTTATCTTTTCTACTTCCTCGATGGGGTTGTCCGATACCCAGACTTCGGGCTTGCGGTTTTCGGTGAAAATCCTGTTGCCACCGGAGCCTTTGGGGTTGCCTGCCCGGAGCACCTTGCGTAGCGCTACGGGCTTGTTCACGAAGATGTCGTTTGCCAGGTGCAACACGTTGGGTACGGAGCGGTAGTTCCATTCAAGACGGATAAGGGTACTGTCCTTGAAGTCGGCCTGGAAACGCCGGATGTTCCCGATGTCGGCGCCCCGGAATCCGTAGATGGCTTGGTCATCGTCGCCTACCACGAACAGGTCGTTTCGGTTTCCGAGAATATTTTTTACCAGCCTGTATTGCGATGGGTTGATATCCTGGTATTCATCTACTAGTATTTCGTCCCAGATGGACTGGAAATATTCCCTTGCCTCTTTGCAGGTTTCCAGCAGGTGGATGGCCAGGTAGATCAGGTCCTCGAATACCACGTTTCCAGACAAAATAACATTCTGCTGTATAGGCTGAATTTTTTTCTTGATGGCCTGGGGAATATCTTCGGAGAAGAGCTCTTCCCGGTTCAGTTTGGCGGCGGGGATTTTCAGCCGTATAAGTTCACGCATGAATTCACGGCTGTCCGTTTCTTTGGGTGTGGGAATCTTGTTAAACCCGAGAATCTCGTAGGCGAACCGGCTCCCTATCTTTTGCTTGAGCATGAACAGAGCCAGGGAATGGAAGGTACAGAGCCTAACTCCCGCCTTGGGAAATAAGGCCTCTACACGCTCCCGCATTTCTGCGGCCGCTTTGGCGGTGAAGGTGAGTGAGAGAATTTTTTCTGGATCGACTCCGCTCATAATACGGTACTGGATCCGCTTGGTCAGCACGGAAGTTTTGCCCGAGCCCGCCCCTGCAAGAATCAGGAGTGCTCCGTTTTGTTTGTGGTCGTGCAATACGGCGCTACGCTGGTCGCCGTTCAGACCATTCAAGATGCTCTCGGCATCCATAAGTTACCATGTGGAATGCGGCGCCCCAAGTTTTGCGCCTGCGGGATATGGAAAAGGGACTAGGAACTTTCCTTGTCCGAAACATTCGGGCGGCCACCAAGCAAGAAGGCAAAGCCGCCGAACAGGCTTAACAACAAACTTACAAAATAGGCCAGTAGCTGGATCACCACCGATTCAAGGCCAGACACTCCGGCACGGGCGAACAGGGACTGTGCCAAAAATTCTCTGGGGCCAAACCCGCCAATAGAAATGGGCAGTGCACTCACGATGGCCACCAGCGGGATGTAGTAGAAATACCAGGAGATAGAAAGGTCTACGCCGATGGCGATGCCGCAGAAAAAGTGTACGAAAATTCTGAGGGACTGCGTCACTGCCGAGATGCCGGTGATCTGCGCCATCAGTTTTTTAGACTGGAAATTCTGAAAGCGGCTGAACATGTGTTCCATGCGCGAACTGATGCCCTTCGGCAAGATTCTGGAAAAAACCTTGTGGCCCAACCGCCCTAGCCGCCGGCTGCAAAGTCCGCCTAACAGAGCGCAGAACCCGAGGAAAATCCAGACCGAAGGCCACATGAATGCCCGCTGGGCATCGTCGTGCATAAAAAACAGAAGCCCCATGCCAAGCGTAAAGAGCGTCACAAAGAAAAGCCCAAAGAGCCTGTCGAAGAAAGTGGCGGTAAGCCCGGCGCCGACGCTATCCTGGCCGCCCTGCATGCGGATGTCGTAGACCTTCTTCACGTCGCCGCCCACGTTTCCGGGCATGAAGTTGTTGAAGAACAGCCCCACGTAGTAGAGCTTCAGCAGGTGCCCGTATTTCAGGTTCACGCCCTGCCGTTCCAGCAAAAGCTTCCACTGCAGGCAGGCCGTGAAGTTAGAAAGGGCAAGGCAGACTATGGCAAGCGAGAGCGGCAGCAGGCTCTGTGTAGAGAACAGCCGGTACAGATCCCCGATGTCCCAGTCCGGATCGCTTACGATGTTTCGGTACACGAGATACGCGGGGACTATGGTCACCGTGAGTTTCAGCAGGAACACCAGCGCGGATTTGAGCTTCGGGGGTAACTTCATGGACTAGGGCTTACGGCCCAGGACTCCTATGCTCAGCTGCGTGTAGTGCATCAGGGGGTTGGATTCTAGGGAGTTCAATATGCTGTCCTTCATCTTCTGGTAGGCAGTCCCTTGCAGCGGGTACTTGGGCAGTTCCACGCCGAACTTGAAGCAGAATTCACGGGCCATGCGGTAGAACAGGTTCGGGCGCATCCAGTCGCCATACTGGTAGATGCATTCAAAACCGGCGTCGGTCATGAGCTTTTTAAGCTGGGGCATGGTGAACTGCTTTTCCCAACCGGCGAACCACTTGTCCATGGCAATCAAGATATGCTTGATGATGGTGTAGGGGTGGACTGTCTGGGGTACGTCGCAGAGGCAGTGCCCGCCGTGCTTCAAGATACGGTAGTTTTCCTTGATCAGCGGAAGAGAATCCTTGAAGTGTTCGGCAAGGCCCTGATGGAATACCAGGTCGAAGGTGTTGTCGGGGAAGGGCGCCTTGAAGGCGTCGCCCCGGACAAGCTTCAGGTTTTCGTAGAGGTTGTCCTTTGCGCGGAGGCCGTCTACAATCTTCAGGCTGTTCTCTGCAAAGTCCAGCACGTAGACCTGGGCGCCCATGCGGGCGAGCTCGGCGCTATCGCGACCGGTGCCTGCACCTACTTCCAGGATCTTCATGCCTGCGGGTTTGAAATTCTTTTTGATAGCTTCCAGCACCGATGGAGAAGAAGGATAAACCTTGTTCATGTCGTTTTTGCGTTGCCAAAAACGATTCCAAACGGACTGGTCAGGTTCTTTGATTGTCATAACCGGCAAAATATACGAAAATGTATCTTGCGGAGTATCAACGAATTACGACAAAAGAGTCCTTAAACCGTCATTTTTGTATAATTTTGTAATAAAATCATGACAATGTTTGAAATTTGTGACAAAAATTTGTATCTTTAGGCGAGGATTAAGGGCGATAAGGGCCATTTTTCTGCCAAGTTGTAAAATTTTGTTCTTTTGGCATACAAGTTGCTCAAAATAAACGATATTTAGAGAGACAAGGTTATAGAAATGCATATTGATTCAACAGATACTACCCTAAAAAGATACCTCGAAGACATACGACGCACCGCCCCCCTCTCTCGCGAAGAAGAACAGATTCTTTTCCAGAAGGCGAAGGAAGGCGACAAGATTGCTAGAAAGAGACTGATTTCTGCCAATATGCGTTTCGTTTTGAAAGTGGCCATTCAGTACCGTGGCTGCCCCATCCCGCTGCCGGACCTGGTGAGCGAGGGTGCTATGGGCCTGGTGCGTGCCATTGAGTCTTTTGAACATACCCGTGGCCTCAAGTTCATCAGTTATGGTGTGTGGTGGATTAAGGCTTACATTACCCGCGCTATCAACGAGCAGGGTAACCTGATCCGCTTGCCGGCCAACCAGCACCTGCGCGTGCGCAAGGCCTTGCACGAACAGTCCCGCGGTAAAGAGATTAACGAAGAAATCCGCGAACTTATCCAGATTGGTCAGCGCGGTGTTTCTTTCGACAGCCCCTTGAAGGCGGACTCCAAGGCTACCTACGCCGAAGTGCTCCCCGACAACGGAGCCTCCAACCCTGAGGCCGATTCCGAAATCCAGAGTGTAGAAAGCCTCGCCCGCGACTTGATGGAACAGCTTCCGGAACGCGAAGCCAAGGTGATTACCGGCATTTTCGGTATCAACCAGGAAGCTCCCCAGACGCTTCGCGAAGTGGGCGAATCCATGAACATTTCTCACGAACGTGTCCGTCAGTTGCGTGACCAGGCCCTCCGCCGTATCCGCAAGTACAATAGCAAGGAATTTCTCCAAGAAAAGAAGGACGCTTTCTTGGCTGCTATCAACAAATAGCATTACTTATTCATTACCTCCTTGGAGACCCGTCCGTTTGGGCGGGTCTTTTTTTGACCGCTCGGGCTAAAATCAAGACAGCAAGTACAGGGCTGGCCCTCGCTCCCACCTAAAGGTGGCCATGTACACTAAGCACTAAAGTGCTAAGTGTCCAAAGCTCGCCTGCGGCGACTCGTCAATACGAGTCGCCTATGGCTCACCTTTTTGTATATTCTAGAAGTATGGAAAGTGATTCTTTGAATGTGGATTCCGGCGCTGTTGATTCCGTCGCCGAAGTAGCCATGCCCACCCCTGAGCAGTTGGGTATTTCTATTGCGTCGGGGCCCGAGGGCGGGTTGCCTGCGGTTACCGTGGGCGACACCTTTGAGTTTCCGGTGACGGTGAGCTGGAGCGTGCAGGGGAGTGCCTTGCTGGTGGTGCCCACGGGGTCTGCCAATGCGAAGGGGCTTACCCAGGTGGGCGTTTCTCAGGAGTCGGCCCGCTCTGTAAAAGACGGTGCCGAAATTGCCTCCATCACCTTTACCTACAAGATTGTGGCCGAAGATACGGGTAACCTGAATGTGCCTGCACTTAGGTTCGAAATTCCGACACAGGCAGGGCGCCCGCTGGACCTGCGTAGCGAAAGCGTGCCGGTGCGGGTGAACGAACCTTTCAACCCGATGCCCATTGTGGTGGGGATCGTGGTGGCCCTGTGCGTTTTGTTTGCGGGACTTTGGCGTGCAAAGCGCCGTGCCGCCGCAAAGGCCGCCGTCGCACAAAAGAGCGCTGCCGACAATGCCCTGCGGGAACAGATGATGGTCTTAAAACAGCGGGTGAATACGGCAGACAGTCGGGAATGGCTCTTGGAATTGGAGAGTGTTTGCAAGGGTTATGTGGCACGGCACCTCGGGATAGCCGATGGCTCCGGGGATGTTGCCGCCGCCGCTGTGAACCTTGACGCCTTGGTAAAGGACGGTAAGCTAGAAGGCTGGGAAACCCTCGTCGAAGAATTCGCCCACGCCCGCTACGGCGGTGGCAAGCGGGACGGTTTTGAAAACCGCGAAACCTGGAAAGCGGCCATGCGCCTCATGGGCGTGGAAGAGGAGTAGACACTGTACAAGGTGTTTTATTAGTTTTTCAGAAAAAAGGAGATTCTTATGAAATTGAAGGCCCTTGTTGCTGCATTTGCTACGGCATTTGTTATGGTCGCTTGCGACAGTTCCACTTCGTCTGATGACGAGACTGTGGTCAATTCTAGCGATAGCCAGCCTGCATCCAGTTCTGTAAAAGAAAGTACAGGTAAGAAAACTGTAGAAGCACCAAGTGGTCTGACAGATGAACAGGTTTCTCTCCTGAACATTTTTGAGGAGGCTGTTAAGAAGAGTATAAGCAAAACAACGGATAGCGGAAATCCTGGTGAAGTTTCCGATGGCGGTGCGTCTAACGAAGAAGACTGCAAGTCTGGCGAAACCAAGACCGAGTATGTTTTGGGAGAGGAATTGGGATACACCTGCTGGATGGACGGAATGTGGATTCCGACTTCGGGAGTTGCTCAATTGATTGAAAAGCTTCCGCCCGAAATTTTGGATCCCGCCCTGGAACAGGCTGGCATGACCAAGGAAGAATTTATTGAATTAATCGATGTACTTTCCAAATTGGATGTAACGAAGAACGAACTTGGCGTTACTTGCGAAGGGGAGGTCGAAAGTGATGCGTGGAAGATTCATGGTACGGGTACGATGAGTGGAGTAGACTATACACTTGACGGTGATGTGACCTTCGAAGGCTCCACCATGACCTCTGTTGAAAGAATGGGAATGAACATGTTTACCGAGGCGGCTTGTAAGGGCTTCTTGGCATCGGTCGACGAAGACGAAGAGGATGAAGACGACGAAGACGATGCAGAGATTTACGGTGCGGTTGTTGAATCCAGGGTGTATTGTAATGGTACTTTCTTCACAACTGTGGAAAAGAGAGTCAAGCAAAATGTAAGTTCTGCGGAGCGTGCGTCTTTGTATAAGGAGATGGTTGGAGAATGCAAGGACTATCGCGACGGAAAGATCTCTTTTGAAGAATTGATGATGGGTGAATAGTCAAAGATCATTATAAATGATTATTGACAAGGAAAAAATATCGAAGCGTGCCGCAGGCCTTGACCTGTTCAGGGTTCTTGCGGCCCTGATGGTGCTACTTTTCCATTGCCATATCCATCACGGAAGTAATTTTGGGGTGCTCACGGGCTTTGTGTCCATGGGCGCCATTTTTATGTCGGCCTTCTTTATGCTTTCGGGCTATGTGCTGTTCTTGACCTACAGGGAGCAGCCCCTAATCCAGATGGCGAACCTGAAACGGTTCTACCTGAAACGCCTTGTGGGAATACTGCCGCTGTACTACGTGGTGGCCCTCTTGTATGTGCTGTTCCTTGGGCAAGAAAGTGCCGTGCAGAATTTGCTGTTGCTGCCTGTAGAGATGCTTGGCCTGCAGAGTGTTTTCCCTGCGCTGTTCCAGGTGAGCCATAATGACGGCACCTGGTTTATTTCGTGCCTGCTGCTGGCCTACTTGGCATTCCCGCTTATGCAGGAGGCCGTAAAGCAGATGAGTGCCCGAGCAAAATATGTGGCGCTCGGAATTTGTACGCTGGCTTTATTCTGGGCGCCACTGGTGGTACGTGCCTTTTCTACGGAGTCTATCTACGCCAATCCGTTCTTCCGTGGGCTTGAATTTTTTATAGGCGTGTTGTTGTGCTCCTTGCCTGTGAAGTCGAAACTTTGGGGAACCTGGAGGGCGTTTTTCGTGGAGCTGATTGTTCTTGTGGGGCTGGTGAGCGCCGGTGCGCATTTCCATGTTGCGGTGGGAAACTACATGCTTTACGATGTGGTTGCTGTTCCTGCTTTTGCCTGCATGGTGTTGACTTTGGCAGGGCTTAATTCCCCCAGGTTGCAGGGGTCTGCGGTTTTGCGGTATATGAGCGCGGTGACCTATGCGTTCTTTTTGGTGCAGACCTTCAATACCGAAATGGAACGCTGGATTTTTTCGACGCTAGGAATCCAGAATAACGCCGTGATGATTGTGATTTCGGTTGTGCTTTGTGGCCTGATGGCCATAGCTTTGCACCACATTGTTGAGAAACCCTGCGCCCGCTTGGGTAAACGGATTTTCTTTAGCGGAAATTCTTGATTCTTGCCCCGTTCAGCTTGTAGTAGCGAGGTTCCTTATTTTGTGGGATGCCCTTGCCGTAAACTTGTTGACCGTCTGTTGTAATTTTACGTATGGCGGTGGGGGCGGGCTTTGTGCTGTCGGCAGGCGTGGGCTTGTTAGCGGGGGTCACCGTGTCGTCATCTTGTTTTTGCGAGTCGCCGCTCTGGTTGTTTTGATTGTTGTTTTGGTTTTCAGCGACTTCAGTTTTCAAGTTCCACTTTTCTAGGGAGTCAAGGCCTGCGTTTCCAAGTACTGCCAGGTCGTAGACGATGACCTTTGAGGCCCCGGCTGCGCGGGCCGTGTCTAGCTGGGCCGAAAGCCTTGCGCTGTCGGCTAGGGCGTGGGAATCGTCAATGCGGAACAGCTCCATATCGATCCAGAATTCTATTCCGTATTTGGAGCATGCCTGTGCGAGGGCCCGCTCGTAGGTGCCGACGGTGTTGATGGCGGCGTGGGGTACACCGGCGTCGTTTGCGCCTATGCCGTCTTGTGGGGCCAAAATGTCGGGCAGGAATCCTGCGGCAAAGAGGCTCTCGAAAAAGGCCTGTAGTTTTTCGGGAGTTTCCAGGTTCTTGTTGTAGAAGGGGGCGGCCATGACTTTCCAGCCCTTGGCCTTTGCTGCCTGGGTGATGGGCTTTAAGAAATGTTCCGACAGGGATTCTGCGGTGGCGCCGTCCTTGAAGCCGTCCCAGTAGTAGCGGGCCACTTCTTGAGGGATGTACACGCCCTCTACCACAGATTCACTACCATAGAGGCTGTAGAGCTCGTCTAGTACTTTTCGGTTTTTTGCAGCAAGCGTGTCTAGCTGAATTGTTGTGGGAGGCTGGTACCAATCGGTTGCGTTATAATAAAGGCCAAGATAAATCCGGGTACCCGTGGCCTTCGCCGCCTCGATGCTCTTTGGGAAAAGTTGGTTGTTCTTGTATTGGGTGTCTTGGAGAAAGTCCAATTGCGAAGGGTAGTAAAGGTGGGTCGCCTCTACGGCGGCGTATTGTAGTACAACGTAATCCATGCCCATGGCGTGTAGCCTCTGATGCATGTGGGTGATAGAATCTTGGGAATAGTAGGCGGTAGACCAGCCCGCATCGAAAACGCCGTCTATGCCCACGGTGGCCGCAGACGAAAAACCACTCCATAGGAGTGTCAACAGGGCGAGCCTAAAAATGTGGCGCAAACAGGGCATAACAGAAATATAATCTGTTTTTACTATATTATCCAAAACTTAAGAAAGGAATTATAAATTTGATTAGGCCTAACGATGTTTGGTGTGGAATGAAAAAGTTTTTCCCGTTTATTTCACTTGTTTCGCTATTTTTTGCCGCCTGTTCCGACGACTTTTCGGGATCGCCGGATGAGGAGATTTCCCGAAATGCCCAAAAACAAATGGAGGAACGCCAGATCATGGACAGTATCGTCGATGGTCGGTCGACAGCCATTCGCCTAGACTTTACGCCTAATGACGGGTACAGAATATATATTCAAAGTGCTCGTATGACTACGGATATGGCTGATACCACCGAGATCACCTCTTATGTGGCCCAGGCGTTAGTCGAAATTCCCTTTAAGGATACTACCGTATGCAATTATTCCAATACGAAAATTCTGTTTGACGGAAAGCCCTTGGAAGGCGGGGTTGAGACGACTCCGTATGGTACAGGGTTTGTGGCCCGGGACTTTATGGAGGCCTATGACCAGACCCATACCATTACCATCCAGTTGGATTCGCTGTTGTGCGGAAATATTCGTGAAACCCATGTTCTGGTTCCCTCCACAAAGCCTGGCGCGATTGCCTATACCGAATTAGGGTTTGATCCTCAGGGATTCGACCTGCCTTACCCCAGGGGACATTTTTTTGCCAAGGTTCATGCGGCTTACTATTGGCCCGATTACAAGGTGTGGGCCGACACCGTGAATTCCAAGTGCTTCTTGAAGACCGCTACCAATACTATGGATTTGCATATGACCTTCGAGAAAAAGGCCGAGGATGATTATCACTATCCTAGCGCATTTGTGGCGGTGCATGATAGCTTAAAACTTGAAAATTTTCTCCAGGGGGATACGGCAGCCACATTGAATTGTGCGCTGACTTACCAAAGTTGGATGGTTCCTGCTAAAATAGATTCGCTGAAATACGAAACCGAGCCTGTGACTTTCAAGGTGGCCCGAAAGCTCCGTATCGGAAGCGCTTATTGGCGTGGAGGAAGTCTCTTTTTGAAGGTTCAGGGAGAAAATGCCTTTACCAATAACATCTGGGCCAAGGTTGTAAAAGATGGGAAGGTTGAATACCGCCATGTGGCCCGCTATGAAGAAAATGGTGATGGCTTTACCTATATCAAGATTCCTGTCACTAGCATTTATGACGATCCTACATCGTCTACGGAAAAGGATTCTGTTCAGGTTCTGGCTGCTTTCCGGGTAAAGACTTTCGTTCTGGACGAGGAAAGGCAAATCCGGGAGCAGTTGGATTATAACAATTTCGGATTCGATAGTAGCGTTCCTTACGATACCTTGCTCCTAGCTCAGATTTTTGAATCTGTTCCGTATACCGATGGTTCTGTGCCAGCTGATTTTTATTATACAGACATGGTCAAGATAGGTGGTTATGATCCGGCAAAAGATGATGAATACTAGGTCTTCTTTGGGCCTGTTCCTGGGGGTTCTTTTGGCTTCTGCCGTGGCTTACGCCGCCGGGTATTCTGAGCCGACCCGCAAGGCCTTTATGCAGGATTGTACTCAAGGGGCCAATGAGAAGGAATGCCTCTGCGTGTTGGACAAGCTGCAGAACCAGTATAGCGAAAAGGCCTTCTCGAATTACTATGCGGGCATGAGGAAAGGCGCGGGGGATGCGGATTTTCTCACCTTTATGGTGAGTGCCGCTACGGGCTGCGTTCTTACGAGTGGCGATGAGGGTGAACTTTTTAACACCGCCTCCAATGAACTTTCTGAAGAAGATATAAAACTGCTTTTTGATACTATAAAGCAGCAGATGCCCAAGAAGGATTTTGTGCAGGGGTGCGCCCCCGAGGCGAAGGACGTGATTGGCGACAAGATGGCCCGTGAGGTTTGCGGTTGCGCTTACGACCGGATGGTGGCGGACTATGACAGTTTTGTAAAGATGGTTAAAGAAGAGGGAATGCCGGGTACTTCTGATAAGTGGGGCGCAGATTACGTAATCGAATGTGTGCCCGAGAAATTTACTCCAGAGGTGGAGCAGCACCTGATAAAGTACCTGAATCAACAGGGCATTCCCCTGTCTACAAGTCAGTGCTTGTTGAACGTGCTGAAAAAGGAATATACTCTCAGGGCATTTATAGCGGCCTCTGTCAAGAACAGCGAATCGTTTCAGCTGATTCTCATGGGACTTGTGACCAAGTGCATGGACACGGTTTACTAAGGGAATTATGAAAATTATTCGGGTAGCTAAGGAATGTGAACGCGCTGGCGCTTACTATGTGCGCATGGCCGCGATGATGCACAAGTATCAGATTCCCCTGGATGCCGAAATTGACTCGCATGACGGCGAGAACTGCCATTACATTCTGGCGCTGGACGGTATTTACCCGGTGGCTACGTGCCGCTGGTTTGAAGTGGGTGATGCCACCGATGGCGTTGCCGAAATCGGGCGTGTCGTGGTGCTGCCGGAATACCGGGGCAAGCATTTAGGCCAGGCTGTTGTTGCCGAGGCTGAAAAATGGATGCGCGAAGCTGGAATTAAGAAGGTCGAGATTTCGAGCCGCGTGAATGCGGCGGGCTTCTATGAAAAAATGGGCTACCGCTTCAACGAGAGCGGCAAGGCCCATCATGACACATTCGAATGCGTGTACATGGAAAAGGAATTGTAGGTAGGGGAGAAAATATGCCAAGTTCTGAAAAGTTCCGTGACCATGTTCTGCAGCAGTTCAAGGGCGAATTGCGTGTGACCACCCGCAAGATGATGGGCGAATACATCCTCTATGCTGACGGGAAAATCTTCGGCGGTATTTACGATGACCGCTTGTTGGTAAAGCCTGTGGCTGCGGCTATGGCGATGCTCCCCGGCGCCAAAAAGCAGTTGCCTTACGATGGCGCAAAGCCCATGCTCCGTGTGACTAACGAACAAATTGAAGAAAGCGGCCTGCTGGTACGCCTGCTCGACGCCATGTTGCCGGAACTGCCTGCTCCGAAGAAGAAAAAGTAAGCGGACAATTGCACAGTGTCATTGCGACCCTGAACTTGTTTCAGGGGAAGCAATCTCTATCCTGTTTTTGTCATTCCGGCCTCCGAGCCGGAATCTCCTTTCCAGATGCGAAGTTGTCTGTTTCGTTAGATGAAGCTCGCAAATGAGCTGACGAAAAGCATTTGTTTGTTCCAGAAATAAGTTATCATTGTGGTGTATGAGAGTCGTATTTTTCATCTTGTTAGTGTTTCTGTTGTATGGCTGTTCCGTTCACGAAGCGAATGTATCGAAGGGCAGGTTTGATGTTGATCTTCCCGAACCGTTTTGGGGACAAGGCGTCTGGGTGATGCCGAATACCGTTTATTTCAAGGGGAATGTTGCGTATAGTATTGGGGATAAAGAAACAATACCTCTAGATGGTCTTGAAAATGAGGGGTATGTTCTTCGTTTTGGAAAATCGCTCTCGAAAGAAAGGGCTGAATTTGAATATCGACTGAAAGAGAATCCTTTTAGTGGGTCGTTGGATGTTTTTGTAAAGAGGTGGGTTTTCTTGGGAGGGGGCCGGGTCGAGGTTGATCCATATCCTTCTGTTACTCTTTTTGCGGGGCTTAATTCTCTCGTCGGTGAATTTGGGGTAGGAACTCGCTTGGGCTATTCCAAGGATAAGGCTGCTTATTCTGGAAAGTATTTGAGTGTAAGAAATGAACTTTATATTGATGATGATGACGTATTCATGGGAGAATTTGAAGAAACACATTCTTACAACAATGCCAATTTCGGACTGTACGCCTATTCAAGCCTCTTTGTGACGGAACATTTTTCGTTGAATTTTTCTACGGGCTTTTATCAGCCTTGGCTATTCAGAAATTCTCTCTATCTGGAAAATGTCGAGATTCCCGAAGATTACGACATCACCATTGATTTCCCGTATTTTCTATCGCAATACGCCGGGGCGACTATATTTCTGTTTGATCATGTTCTGTTGAATGTGGGAGAAACGTTTTACCTTACCCATTCTCCCGCTTCGGTCAAGAACATTTGGCGGACCCATTTCTCGGTGTCTTACATGTATTAGATGATCTTTTTCCGGTAGCCGGGAAAATAATCTGTTTTCTTACCCTGTCGTGTCCGCTGCTACGTTTGTCATTCCGGGCTTGACCCGGAATCTCCTTCCTAGAAGCAAAGAGGTTTATTTTATTTGATAAAGTTTGCGAATAGGCGGATGGGATGAATCCAGGTTTTGCCTAGATATTCTATTTTGTAGATAATGGCTCGCGGAATTTTATGGATTGTCTTGGCGGTGTGCGCCCTGCTGTATGCGGGGTGCTCGAACCATCCGCCTTCTGCGGCGCAGTTCATGAATATGAAAAATAAAAGTTTTGGCTTTGGTTCTGGAGGAACGCTGCGAACAGGTAATCTTTATGATGGAAAATGCAATAATTATGATCATAATGATTATTTTTGTGTTGAAGAAACAAGGGATTTAGATCTTGCATTTTTTATCGCATCCATTATGGTGTGTTCGGTTTATCTCTTGAAAATTTTACTCCCAATTTGCATGCAGGTTTTCTTAGTCAGTATGTCGGATTGCAAGGATGGGCTTGGACTGGGATGGGAGCAGTGGAAGAACGCTATGGACGCGGAGGCTCGTTTTATGGGGGTGTAATGCTAATAGAGGAACTGCCGATAACTGAAAAGTTTAGAATAGGTGCCAGTGAACATATTTCGCGTAATGTCTATAAGGTCGATGAAAATTTGGGTGGTGTTAGTTTTTGGTCTGCTGATGCTTTTGGTGAATATGGTGTCGGTGCTTATGTTTCTTTTTGGGGTGCTTCGTTGGAATACCGTTATGGGCGGGAAATAGGGAAATCCAACAATCGTTTTTATTTTACGCTGAATTACTTGTTTGGTTTGAAGGAAAAAACTCCAGAAGAAAAACAACGTCGTCGGGAATTGAAAAGAGCATTGAATCGGTACGAGGTGCTGCGTTCGGAATTGAATGTGCGAAAGGAAAAAGTGAAGAGGCTTATTCGAACAAAGGAGAATCAGGGGTCTGTTACCGAAGAAGAAATTGAAGAAGAGAAACGGCAGCTTCAGGAATTGAGAAGGGCTGCGGATCAGCAGAAAATGAAAGTTCGAGAATTAAAAAACGCAAAACGCTTTGACTTTTGATTTTTTTAAGATTGGGCAGGCTCTGTTTGCCCGATTTGGCAATCGTCGCTTGCCAAATTTATGTGTGTTTTACCGCTTTGCGGGTTGCAAAGGGCTTGCCTTTGAGGCTCGATTTGTATATATTATGGAGTGGAGACATTTTATGCCCGAATCTATGACATTAGATACGTATAAGTTGACGAGCACCGAAGAACCTTCGGACGAACTCCTTGCGCAGTTGATGAAGGAGGCTTTTGACGATGCCCGTAAGGCTGATGCAGAGGCAACAGCCCGTTATTTTGATGAAATCAAACGTGCTATAGCAACCATTCGATAATTATGTCACCGACAGAACATCGACCTGTACTAATTGTTATTGCTGGACCGAATGGTTCGGGTAAGACAACCTATCAAACGCGCTAAAGATTTGGGTTACTTTATTCGTGTTTTCTTTGTTGCAACGAACCATCCCTCTATTAACGCGGCAAGAATTGCTAAACGTGTGATGTAGGGCGGCCACGATGTTCCTATTACAAAAATTATTTCTCGATATCAGAAGTCAATTTTCAACTGTAAGTGCATTTCGGAACTTGTAGATAGACTTTATATCTATGATAACTCCGTTGATGGAGTTGATGCTAGGTTGCTATTCCGTAAAGCGGAGGGCAAGCTCATAAAGCAGTATTCAGACGATATTCCCGAATGGGCAAAATTAGTGCGTTGATAGAGTGAACCATTTTCCCGGTGCTGGGAAAATGGTTCGTTTTATTTGATGAAGCTTGCGAATTGTTGGATGGAATGAATCCAGTTTTTGCCTAGATATTCTATTTTGTAGACAATGGCTCGCGGAATTTTATGGATTGTGTTAATGGCGTGCGCCCTGCTGCTTGCGGGGTGTTCTAATCATCCGCCTTCTGCTGCGCAGTTTATGAATATGAAAAAGAATGGAGGCTCTCTTACAATCGGAGCTACGGCAAGAGCTGGAGATAACCTTGAAAAAAGAAGGGTCGAGGATTCTTTTCATCAAGAGGGATATTGGAATTTGGATTTTTCTGCATTAGGTAAATTCTTCAATTTTGCAATGATTGGAGTATCGTTCGAAAATATCATTCCTAGAGGTGTATTGGGATTCAATTATAAGTATTTTGGGATGCAAGGATGGGCAGGTTTTACTAAACCAATTTCATCTGAAGACAGTCCGTTTGCTGGAGGAATAATGCTAATTGAAGAACTTCCTGTAGGCGACAATTTTAGAATAGGTCTTAGCGAGCATTTTTCTCGCAATGCATATGACGTAAGCGATCCTAATATGTATGGTGGCGCATCCGATTATTACAATGAATTTGGTATGGGTGCTTATATGACGTTTATGAACTTCTCTTTAGAATTTCGATATGGCAGAGAAATTAAGAGTCCGAACAATCGGTTCTATTTTATGATGAATTATCAATTCTATGTTGTGAAAGAAAGAACAGAAGAAGAAAAACAAAGACGACGGGAATTGAAGGCAGCCCTGAAAAAGCGAGCGATGTTGAGTCAGGAAATAAAAACGCAAAAACGACAACTGAAACAGCAAATGCACGAAAACGAACAGCAAGGTGTGGATAATAAAGAAAATAGAGAGGATGAATTAATAAAGATTAGAGAATTGAGAGATTCTTTAGATGTGCAAAAAGTGAAAATTCGAGAGTTAGATTAATAAAGGATTTATTCTTAGGTCTTCGGGGGTGTTAGGGGGTGTCCCCCTAGGCGAGGGGGTGGTGGATGGTTCGACAGGCTCACCAACCTTGTTTCGCACAATGCCTGGCGAAACAGCAACCAGGGGGAGGCTTCCCCCTCCTAATCACTGCTAATGTCAACTAGAGATCCTTCGGCGCGCTGCGCTTGCTCAGGATGACACATTTGTGACACATCCTACCGCCTACTTCCTACTGACTACTCCCACCATTTGCCTTTTTTCGTGGAATTTTGTATCTTAAAATCCGAAAAAAGCTCTCGTCTCTCGTCTCTCGTCTCTCGTCTTGCTGACGAACGATGATATTCGAAAAACGGAGGTCGTTGAAATTTTGTAAAATATACATAGAGGTAAAATCGCATGGATATTCAGGAACTTTCGGAAAAGGT
>CAMHOW010000009.1 GCA_946186895.1 uncultured Fibrobacter sp. | reverse complement strand
CGATGCTTTCCGGCCGGAACGTGGACCATAGGCAATAGTCGGTGAACCCTTCCCGAATGTCTTCTTCGAGCAGGTTGTCGCCCGTGCCCGCCTGGACTTTCAGGAACGCCTTTGCGCTCTTGACCCATGCGAGTATCGCGCCGCCGAACGTGTCGTTTTCCATAGTGCCTCCACCCCGAAAGATAGATAATGCTAGTGACAGAAAATGACATTGTGATTATGGCAAATTCGCCACAATTAATTTTCGAGAAATCTCTTGACAGGGGCCGCGCGAGGATGTATATTTAGTGAACGGGTGTGCAGATTCATTCTTGCGCGCTCGACCTGAGATTACGACAATCCCTGCGACAGTCGGCATAGGCCTTGCGGCCCGTACGTGCATCCGCGGTGGGGTTCATCAACCTTCTTGTTGATGTTGTTGGATAGCTGGCAGGAACACGACCTGCTCGAGTGTGTGGCGAAAGCCGCGCCAAGTAACGCCGGGGAAGACCCCCGCCAACAGCACCGCAAGAGCATCCCAATAGAAATACGAGGAATGGAGGTCACAATTTGTGACCTCAAAAAGAGCGAAAACTTGATGTCGCAGATTGCGATTTCCAAATGGCTTTAAAGTCGCAAATTGCGACTTTAAACGATGACCACAAGATTTTGAGGTCACAATTTGTGACCTCAAAAAGAGCGAAAACTTGATGTCACAAATTGTGACTTCAAGTTGATTCGTGCCTAAAAAAAGGAGTTTTTTGATGAAAAATGACGAAAAACCGCTAGAACCCACTGTCGAGGACATGCCGATTGCCCGGCAAATACTTGTCATCCGGGATAAACAGGTCATGTTGGACCGCGATTTGGCAACGCTCTACGGGGTGGAAACGAAGCGTATCAATGAGGCTGTTAGGCGAAATCCAAAGAAATTCCCTGAAAGATTTTGTTTTCAGCTGAACAAAAAGGAGTTTCCAGATTCTTCAAAGTCGCAAATTGCGACTTTGAACGTTAGCGGAAACAAACGTGGCAGCAACGTTAAAAAACTTCCATTCGCCTTCACAGAACAGGGGATTGCCATGCTTGCTTCTGTTCTGCATAGCGACACGGCCATTACCGCGACCATTCAAATTATGGACGCTTTCGTCGAGATGCGGCATATCCTGCTCAGGAACGGCGGACTGGTCAACCGCCTGTCCAACGTGGAGTCCAAAATGCTCGAGCAGGATGCGCGTTTGCTGGAACACGACCATAAATTCGACACGATTTTCGAGGCGATGGATCGCGGTGAACTGCAGTCGAAGGGGCTGTATTACAACAACCAGATGTTCGACGCCTATGTGTTCGTGTGCGGGCTAATTCGACAGGCGAAAAAGCGGATAGTCCTCGTGGACCGCTATGTGGACGAGAAGGTGCTCGCGATGATGCTCAAGCGCGGCGAGGGCGTGTCGGCGACCATCTACACCTACGACAAGAGCAAGGTTTTCAAGGTGGACCTGGCGACGTACAACGCGCAGTACGCCGAGTGTCCGCTCAAGATTCTGCCGAGCTACGGCATGCACGACCGCTTCCTGTTTATCGACGATACGGCCTACCATTTCGGGGCATCCCTGAAAGACCTGGGCACGAATACGTTTTTCTTTAGCAAGGAAGAATTCACGCTGGACGAGGTGCTAAAGAAGTCAGAAGAAAAACGGATTGAACTGGAACAGCAGCCGAGATGAGCACATCAACTTGTAAGGGGTATTTACAAGTTGTTCATGAAAGGGCGGCAAAAATGAAAAACAGTTGCTTTTACACGTTGTTTATATTATATTTTGTAGTTGTATCAACTGCGAGGCGCATATGGCGATGTCAATTCTACAAATCCGTGTAGACGATAATCTCAAGAACGAGGTGAGCGACCTGTTCGAAAGGCTCGGGATGGACATTCCGACCGCAGTCCGCATTTTCTTCAAGCGGGCTATCATCGAGAGGGGACTTCCGTTCAACGTGAACGAAATCCCTTCTGCCACCACGCAAGACAACAGTCGGCTGATGCAAGCCCTGTATGCGCTCAACGATGAGGCTCACAAGAACGGGACCGCCGGGATGAGTGAAGAGGAAATCGAAGCCGAAATCAAGGCGGCTAGGGCCGAGAGGAAAAAGAAACATGGTGTACGCAGTCGTTGATACAAACGTCTTGGTTTCTGCCGCACTGGCAAAAAACAGGGGCGAATCCATACCTCTAAAGATTTTTCTAGGCATTGCCCAAAAGAAGTATATTCCCATTATTGACAGCAATATTATTGAGGAATATCGGGAAGTCCTACAAAGGGGAAAGTTTAATTTCTCGTTAGAGTATCAGAATTCTTTTATTGACGAGATTTCAAAATACGCGGTCAATGAGCCGGTAAAAGAGTCTAATGTTGTTTTGCCAGATATGGATGACAAGATTTTCTACGATGTAGCTTTCGCTCATCAGGATAAGAAAGCTTTTCTTGTGACGGGGAATTTAAAACATTTTCCAGGATGCCCTTTTGCAATATCGCCCAAGGATTTTTACGAACTGATTAGGCCTACTCCGTCGGGATTTGTCGTAAACGAGCCTCGCATCGATTACGACGTTTCCAGGCTGATGAAAGCCCTGTATGCGCTCAACGACGAGGCTCACAAGAACGGGACCGCCGGGATGAGCGAAGAGGAAATCGAAGCCGAAATCAAGGCCGCAAGAGCGGGGCGTTGCGGGGCCGGCGCCTGAGGCCCTGCAGAGGGGGTGTCCGGAAGACGGTTTGGACGCGGATTGGAAAGGAGATCCCCGCCTTCGCGAGGATGACAGTCTGCGGAACCCGCGGACAAAGCGGCTGCAGGCAGGGGGAGGCTTCCCCCTAAAATATCGGTGTTTATTTCACCGCGATTTTTGCTGCGTGCGTTTGGTTATTGCTTTCTACGCGCACCAGGTAATTGCCCCTGTTCAAGTGAGCTAGGCTGAAAATCTTGGAGCCTATAACGGGTTCTATAAGAGACTCTACCAGATGCCCGGTCAAGTCGAACACTTGCATGCGCACCATGGAAGATGTGGGTAACGCGACAGTCAGCATGTTGTTTGCATAGCCGAACTTTGCGCCGTTCATGGCCACGGTCGTGATCTTGTCCGTTTTATCGCCCTTGTCGCTCTTTTCGTTCGATGGATTCTTGTCGGACTTCGTGGAACTTGAAGAAGGTTTTTCGGCAGAACTGTTTGAGGACTTCGGCTCGCTGGCCTTTTCGCTAGAGCTGCCAGGTGCCGCAGAACTTGAAGATGCCAGAGTGCTTGACGACGATGTCTCTACAGGCTTATGAACCACTTCGATGGTTGCAAAGGCGGTATCGTTGTTTTTGTTGCCTTCGGCAATAACCTTCATTACGTAGGTACTGTCTTTTGCAGTTTTGTCAACAGTGCCATTAATGGTAAGCGTGATTCCGTCTTCGCTGGTTCCGTTAAAGTTCCCTGGTGGACCATCTTCCATTCTGACGGTTGTTGCATTAGCCACCTTGAGCACAATCGGCTTAATCGCCCCGCCTGCTGTGGCCGTCTGTTTTTCATTTTCCACAATATGTATATCTGTTACATCTGTGAGGCCTTCTACCGTGATTGTCCCGGACAGAGTATGCTTCTCGTCATTTTCGTCTGTGACGACAACCTGGTATTTATAGTCCCCTGCCGCAACCCCTTCATCTATAGTGCCGGCAATTGTTATGGTATGTTTTTCTAGATCGTTCTCTTTTATGAGTTCAGCTGGGAGCTCGCTTACACCCCATGTTTTAATTCCGTCGTAATCAAAAACGATAGGCGTAATGGTTTCGCCAGCCTTGATGCTTTGGTTCATATCACCGCTTTCGCTATTCCATGCAAATGAAAACGGTTTTTCTGTTATCTCAAATGAGAGTTCCGTCAGGGCAGATTTGCCTTCATCGTCTTGAACCAGGATATAGGCGCTTATCGTTTGGGCAACAAGATTTCTACCGATTTGCCCTGAAATTTCGCAAATAGAGCCTTCCCAGGACTCCGTCAGGCCTAAGTCGGAAAGGCCATATGATTGATGTCCCTTTATTTCGCCTTCCTTGCCTTCTGTAATGGTGTACGAAATCTTGATCGGTGCAATATTGTCGCCCGCATACACGGTCTGAGAAAGTTCCCCTGCTAGAACTGTTTGCGTAATCTTGCCCGAAGGCTCGTATGATTCTGCTGCGGCGGTTGTTACAAAGAACAAGGCAAATAACAATGCTAAAAGATTTTTCATATAGCTCTCCTTTTTTTCGAGCCCAAACATATTTGGAGTTCTTACGGCTCGCGACCGAGTACGGCTCGGGCCAGCTGGTCGGCACAAGACGTGGGCTTGCTGCCGCAGGTGTTGCCCAGGAGCTTTGCAGCGATATCTTCGGCATTCATGCCTTCGCAGAGCTTTGCGATGGCCTTCAGGTTGCCGTTGCAGCCACCTGTGAAGCGAATATTGCGGATTTTGTCGCCGTCACGGGTAAACTGGATGGTGGTGGCGCAAGTGCCCTTTGTCTTGAATGTCTCTTCCATAAATTACCTCTGGCCCAAATATAATTTGTAAATTATGGCCTATGAAGTTAAATGCGGTTTTCTTTGCATTTGTTTTGGGGCTTTTGTCTTTGGCCCAGGCGGCGGACACTTTGGAAGTGTTCGTATTGCTGGTGGATTTCAAGGAAGAGCAACCCGACAACTCGCTGACTACGGGCAACGGCAAGTTCAATTCCGACACCAAGGTGACCTACAAGCTGGACCCCTCGGGAGTTCGTGCCAACCCCAACTATTGGCTTAGGCATTTCGAGTTCGTGAACGCTTTTTACCAGGCGGCCAGCGGTGGCAAGCTTGCGGTTCGGGCACGGGTTTTCCCGGAAAATTCCCTGTACACCTTGGATAAGCCTATTATCGGTTACAACAGGACCAGCAAGAGCAAGGGCGAAAAGACGGCGGAATACGACGAGGATCGCAGCAGGCTTTACCTGAACTTTATTTACGATGCGGTGGCCAAGGCCCATTCTTCTAGCGAGTCGCCCTTCAAGGTTCCCCTTTCCAAGAACCCGAATGTAAAGCGCTCCTATATGATTGCTCACGCAGGGGCGAGCCGCCTGCTGGACGGTGGAAGCATGGGCACCCGCAATGCGGATACGCCGGGTGACTTTTTGGACATTTACGTGGATAAGGACGCCTGGATGTACCTGATGCCCGATTCTGCGAAGGTGAAGAGTGTGCAGCCCGTGATGGGCGTGGGCGAGAACGGCGATACGGTGACCACGGCCCTTGCCTTGAAGGATGGGGTGACGGATACCTTGCGCTCTATTATGGTGGTGTCGGAGACGGCATCTCAGGATGGCTTGAACTGGGGTATCAACGGAATTATTGCGAACCAGGTTGGCCGAGAGCTTGGGTTACCCAATACTTACGATGTGGTGAAGGGTATTAGCCGCTTGGGTTATTATGACCTAATGGATTTTGCAGGCTACAATGCGGGTAACGGATTTTTCCCGGCATTGCCTGCGGCTTGGGACAGGCTCTATATGGGATGGGGCACGGTAAAAGAAGTTCGCCCCACGGCGGGTCACCCGGTGACGGTAGAAATTGCAGCGGCGGGTAGCGGCCTTGGTACCGAAATTGTGAAGGTGCCCCTGAACGGTAGCGAATACCTGCTGATTGAGAACCGTCAGCGTAGCTGGAACAAAGATGGCACGGTAGAAGTGGGCCATGTCCGGAATGCCGGTGAGCAGACCGAAGAAGAAAAGATTACGGTTCCGGTGGACAGCATCTCCAAACTCTTTGAGGACAGCGTTTGCGTGAAGGGCAAGTGCAAGCCCAACGGGAAACAGCTGAGCGGATTCATTCTGGCCCCCA
Source organism: uncultured Fibrobacter sp. (assembly GCA_946186895.1). Classification (GTDB taxonomy): domain Bacteria; phylum Fibrobacterota; class Fibrobacteria; order Fibrobacterales; family Fibrobacteraceae; genus Fibrobacter. Next base: position 53,893 of record CAMHOW010000009.1, on the reverse strand, counting down.
GTTCCTTTGACGCGGGCCTGCCTGCCAGCGGCATTGCGGTTTGGAAGGTGAACGACTGGTACCTGCGCGAAACCTTGAAGTACGGCGTGGCGAACTTCTGGGGTGGCGATACCCTGCGTGACCACCAATTCGGAGTTTCGCTCATAGAGTCTGACGGAATTCTTAGCATTGGTAAGTCCTTCAAGAATGCCCTGGGCGAAGACACCTACGATTACGGCTCCGGAACGGATTTGTTGCCCCACCTGCGCCTCCCTGCAAAGGATTCCAAGCAGAAGTTTGATACGGTAAAGACCATTGCCCCCACGGGATATGCCAACACCATGACTACCCAGGGCGGCTATACGGGAATCAAGATTACGGTGAATGTTCCCAAGGATGCCCGCAGGGAAAAGACATCTAATGCCTTTATGGGCGACAGCGTGGTGAACTATGCGGCTCCCATCATCAGCGTGACCATCAGCATTGATGACGGCAGTATCGAAGGGAGCAAGTTCCCCCGTGAGATTGGCCTAAATTCGGCGGTGCGTGGTGCGGTATTTATAGATGACCCGGAACACGAGGGTGAGAAGATTATCGTGGTGGGTGCAGAAGACGGAACCCTACAGGCCTTCAACGCCCTGGGCGACACGCTGTTTGTGGCAGATACGGTGATTACGCAGAAGTCCTTGACCCGCGACAGCGCAAAGGTCGAGGTGCCGCTGTATCGCGTTGGTCCGAGCAATGGGGCGCTAGTGGGTATGGCCAGCGATGGCAAGAATGTTTACAGCCTGCATAGGAATAAACTGGTGAAGACCCGCTTTTTTGGCGGCATCCCGATACAGGATGAAGTTGCGGTGGATTCCGCTACGGCGGGGCCTGTAATCCACGATGGAAAAATCTGGATTGCCAGCCGCGAGGGCGTAATCATCTACGATGCGAAAACATTCGTTCCTGTTCAGGGATTCAAGGTTTCTGAAAAGTCTGACATGGGCGCATTTACCGATTTTGCCTATTGCGGAAAGGATCCCAAAAGTGAAGATGGGCTTTTCGCCTACACGTCTAGCGATGGCCGCATTTATGCGTCTCGTGGTTGGATAAAGTTGAAGGGCGAATCTAACGAAACATACCGAGTTGCCTGTACCGATATGGATCGCGACAACGAGGTAGATATCATTGCTGTGGGCAGTCGCGGGACTGTTGCGGTTTTGAATATTGATAGCGACAAGGGCCTTTTGAAGACCCGCTGGACAAAAAGCTACAAGCGTGGTGCTACAGGCTCAAGTGGTTTGAAAGACGAAACCTCGGGCATCGCCATCGGCGATATCAACGGTGACAAGTATCCTGAAATTGTCTTCTTGGGAGACAACTTGGTGTATGCCTTGGATCGTTCGGGCTTGCCTATCGCCGGGTTCCCCGTAAAGGTTAGCCGCGGCACACCGATTTATGGATTCTTCAGCGACCCGGTTCTTGTGGATGTGACTGGAGATGATATGCCTGAAGTTCTGGTGCCTAGTAACGACGGCCTGGTTTATGCTTACACCGGCAAGGGCAAGGCCCTAACAGAAAAAGATGGGTTCCCGCTGGCTGCCGGAAGCTTTGAGTATGTGGAGTCCACAAAGCAGCTGAAGCCCATGAGCATTTTCGTGACGGACGCCGTTCCTACGGCGAAGTCGGCCGGGCCCGAGATTTACGCCCTGCATCGGGGCAAGCTCTCGGCGTTCCGCTTGCGAAAGGCTTCTGCAGGGGCGGTAGAATCACCGGCTTCCTGGACGCTCCCTGCCGGCGGAAACGAGAGGACTGGATTCTTCGACGCTTCTAAGCTGGGCACACCCGAGGCTTCTAAGTTGAAAGATGAAATTCGGGAATTCTTCGTGTACCCGAACCCTGTGCGTGGTGGAAACGCCAAGGCCCGCTTTGAAATCGGGAACAGCGCCAAGACGGTCACTCTAGAGATTTACGACATTACGGGCTACTGCGTTTACCAGCAGAAAATGTCTGGCGTAGAGGCGGGTCGAAACCAGTTTGAAAACCTGGACTTGAAAGCCTTGGGCAGCGATGTCTATACGGTCCGCCTGCAAGTGAAGTTCAGCTCCGGCAAGACCAAGCAGAAGCTGTACCGCATTGGCGTGGTGAGGTAACACTCCATTCAGAAATCCTAGAGAATCGAGTTGCTTGATTTGTATTATCCGCTTTCTTCTTGTTACATCCTTGTTGATCACAGCATGGGAAAGGTTGTTTTCCGTAAATATGTTCAAAATGGCAATTATTACCATGGTAAAGTTGACAAGGCAATTTATTGTTTTGTATTAAAAACAGCAAAAGAAATTATAAAGGAAAAGGAGCATGAGCAATCTGTTAAAAAATTTTGAAATTGTAAGACTGTACACCTTTGCAATAACGGTGCTTATGTGCGTATGCATGTGGGGGTGCGGGCTGTTCGATGAGGAAATGACCCACGAAGTACATGAAAAAAGGCACAGTGGCCTTGTGATTGCGATTTTGGATGATTCATTGGCGCTAGAGACAAATGGCCGCGGTTGGACGGATCACACGGAAACTTGTGATTATTGGGATAACTGCGATGGCGGAACAATCAACCAGGGACTCTTTCTTGTAAATTATCGTAACAAGCAGAGGCCCTTGTGGGGAGATACGATTGATGGTGTTATAACCATAATTTGGGGACTGGCCGCCGATTCGACGGTGCTGTTTTACGATAAGAAGGAAAATTTTGGATTTTGGAAAGTGGGAAAGAATATTGACGTTCGTAAAAAAATGAAGTGGGAAGATGCGTGCAAATTAGAACACCGTTATGTTGTCGTAATGGCAAGACCATGGAAAGATGGAAATGTTTTATTAAAGGATGCGGACCCTTGTCCATATGCTGTGTTGGATACTGCAACGGGCGTCGTGAAAAAAATGGAATTTACTGGCGAATACTCGTGGCTAGAAGGATGTGACGATATTACGTACATCGATGGGAAAATTTTGTGTGTAAAGAGATTGGCAGACGCTATGGGAGCCATAAGCATACTGGCTTCAGATGGTGTTGTTGATTCTTTGGAAAATACGAAAGAACGAGATTTTCTGGGATATCCTCCTGTGTTGTATGGGAATTTTATGGTAACTCAGGTGTATAAGAATGGAAATCTTGTGACTAAAATGAAAAGTGATGGCTTTGATGTGAATTATCCTGAAACATGGATGAAGTATAATTCGTTTATTGATTCTACGGGTTCTTCAATAAGTTATTCGTCAGATGACTTAGTAGTAACAAAGTAGTTAAAAAGGAGTTTTATGCGAAAGATGGTTTGGGTCGCCGTTATGGTAGCCTGCTTTTATGGAATGTTGTCTGCGGCGAAGCCAATGGAGGCGCTGAACCGCTACAATGTAGTCCTAGTACATGGGGCTGCTCCAGAAAACCAGGGGTATGGAAGCTTGTGCGGTGAGACAATAAAGGATGCTTGGAATACACGAAATGGTTTCATATTCAGCATGCGAGATACGACCCAAGATGAAAAACTACCTTGGAACCTTGGTGATGCCGTAGGGATGCTAGGAAAGTATGAAGATGACGATGAAAAGAAACTCACTCTTTGGCTTGACTCCGCTGTATTTGAAGATACGGTAACGTATGGTTCTGAGTACATCTACATCCAGCGTTCCTTTACGAACCCGGCGGAATCCCCAGCCCACAATGCCCATGAAATCGGTGACAGGACATGGAAAGGTGATAATAACTGTTCCGTTCGTCGTTCGCTTTTTGAGGAAGCTCAGGAAGTGAGGACGGAAGGAAAATATAGGCTTCAGCAATTGAGAACAAATAGTGTAGATGAATACCGCACCATCCCCTCCCGCAACATCCTAATCGCACACAGCATGGGAGGAGTCTCTTCTCGTGAATATGTGCAGGCCGATTTTTACAATAAAGATGTGGACAAGGTAATCACCCTTGATAGCCCGCACGAGGGTACGGAATCACTCAATATGCTGCTCGCGCTCAAGAAGCGAATCAAGTCGGGCAAGGATGTTGCTAGTGGGGCACAGGATGCATTATGGCCTATAGCTATTGCCATGGTAATTGATCCGACGACAGTCCAGTTGGGGCTTGTAACCCTTGTTGGGGCATACTTGATAGATGAAGTGCAGGTAGCTGTGGACAGCGTCATCGTTAATAAGCTGGGAGACAGTTACGATTTTCATACAGATGATCCCTTGACGGATTACATCGATCCCAATACATCCGGTGGCGTGAACGACCTGGTCGAAAGAGTCTCTCCCAATATGCCCATGATGCGCATTCTGGGTGGCGAACACAGTATGACGTTTACGGATCCCGAGAACTATACAGCTTGGGCTTCGGCGAAAGCGCTTATCCCCGATGAATGGCTGCTTCCGGTTCTCAATGCTTGGACGTTCCTCGGGGAATCCGGTGATAAGTCTACAGACTACGTGAACGCCTTGGCCGGATTTGAATTTGGTCTGGTTGGCGGCGTTGCTGTCATGGACAGGGGTACGGCTCTCATTCCTGAATGGTCAAGCTACGGGGACAATACCAAGGTGTTCAAGACCGCGGACGCGGATGTGAAAAGGGCCCGTTACGAAGCCGCCGTGCATGCAAAGGGGTTCAATCCTCTGACGGATAAGGCAACATGGGAAATTATAGGTGGTGAATTTGCGCTTGCCGTAACCAATATATTGGCGCTTACGCTTTTGCCTATTCCAGGAGTGGCAGAGGCTGTGATGATCTCTACGGCTGTAACGAGTGCCACAAGTCTTGCGGCGGTGACTCTCCCGACAGTATTGGAGGCCGTGAATAACTTGTATGATTCCCATGAAATAGCAAAAGCGCGTAGTCTGCTGGATAGCCTGTATTCCGCGGATTTTTCCTACCCGAAGGTCCTGGGCGGCAACGAAACCGACAAAGTCCGTCTCATGGAGGACTTCCTCTACGAGAAGCCCTTCGTGAACCTCGCGCTCTCCGTCTCGGACTCCGCGCTGCGGGCGGTGGAGCCGGGCTGTTACTACGAGGCCGACAGCGCGGGCAAACAGCAGCTCTGCGACGTGGGCCTTTACGACTCCCTCGGCAACGTGGCCGCAACCGTGAACGGCAAGATGAACTATGCGGATTTTCGCAGGAACTCGCTCAAGTTCAAATCCGAATCCGACTGGTCGAAGATGGGCGTGAAAGTGGACCGCTGGGAAAAGGTGGACGGTCTTACTCCTAGTGGTGAACTGGCTAAGAAATCCGTCCCCATTCGTCACGTGGAACGCTACGAAGTCCCTGCAATTACAGTGGACAACTGGATTGAAAAATACTCATTTGTGGTTGACGACCTGATGCCGCACAGGTTACGCCAAATCCGTATGAATTTCAACTATCAGGAGGAAATCGCATGGGAGTGCGATATTACGGAACCGGAAAATAGTGATACTGCATGTACTGTATACAAACGCTCCGGTGGCGGAAATTGGGCTATTGATAAAACTGTTGGCAAACAAGGCAAGGTCCGTCACCCTGTCAAGAAAAACGGTCAGTTCGACTTCAATCCCCGTGACTATCGCTATGGTGATCTGCTAGCAATCCAGAAGGATAACCAGAATACGGTCACGATTTCGACGGTGAACAAGATTGGGCTCTCGAATACGCAAAGGTTCTACTACTTGTTCAAGGCTACGGATAACTTGCTTGAACCCGTATGGCCGAAGCCAGATGTGGTGGTAAACAGAATTTCTGATTTTGAGGCGTATGCAAGTGTCCTTGATTATCAAGATTTCTCTGTGGAAGGAATGCGTGATTCCGTATGGTATTCTGTAGGAGATGCTGGGCAAACCTTTGACAATCTACAGGATATGGATTTTTTGCGGAGCGAAGGAAGCGGGAATGTTTATCGCTCTAGGATATCCCATCGCGACCTTTCCGAAGGTGAATACCATTGGGTATTCAATGCCATTATTCACAATTCTGCTGGAGAAAGTAACGACAGCAACGATGTCTATGATGTACCCTTTAATGTGGATGTTACGCCTCCAATTTTTGATCTTTCGGTTGATAATCTGTGTATGAATCCTGACAGTTCCGTATTTATCGCTCGCTTTGCCTGGGGCGATTCTACCATTCCTGACATCCGGGCCATGCGGTGGCAATTGGAGAAAAGCAACGGCAACGATTTCTCCCTTGTATCGGCGATGCCCTCGTTATATGATGTCACTTCGAAAGATTTCGCCGTGGCATGGGATAAGGTTACGAATAGGGAAAACTTGCAGGACGGGCTTTATCGGGTAAAGACTACCGCCATCGACTATGCGGCACCGAATCTTGACGCGTACGACTATGCCAGCGAGCTTGTATCGAAAGTAGCAGGCGGAAACGATGGAGACGCCGACTGGAGTCGACTCGATGATTACCGTTTCAATGTTGCGGAAAAATCGGTAGAGTTTCGTGTTGACAGGACTGCACCCGAATTGGTCTTTGGTAGCGTTGGAGGAACTCCGCTAGATTCTTTCGGTGCTGAAAAATATGCAAATCTCTCACGCCCTGCCCGTAATTCGGATTATGAATACGTTTCGGAAGACAGTCTTCTTCAAATAGGCTACACTGTGAATGAACTGCTAGGTGGTCGCGATTCTACCGCAGTGACTATCGGTTGGGACTTTGCGCATGTGGATGACGTATCCAAAGTTGACCGGGCTGGTGATTCCGTATGGGTCAGGGACGCAAGTAATGTGGGGTATGGAACATGGACGGAAATGTCGGGGATGCGATTGCAGGATGGCGACTATATCCTCCGTGCGAATGTTCGTGACGAAGCGAAAAATAGGCGGGATTACGAATATGCAAAGAGAATCCGCATCGACCGCGCCTCCCCGAAAATTTTGAGCCTGGTAAGCGCACGCCTTGTCTATCCCGATTCGGTGAAGGATTTCGCTGCGACTCTCAATGTTTCGGAATCGGATGACATGGCGACAAACCGCACGGGGATGCGCTGCCATTACCACGTTCTTGGAGGCGATGCTGACGGCTTATGGCGTAATGTCAGCGAGGGTATCCTAAAAACCGATACGGTCAGGTTTGATATTCCTGCCGTTGCCGTGGGAGAACGAAATGGCAAACGCTATCTCGAGGCCGTATGCCTAGATGCCGCCGGGAACTCAAGTGTCCGCACGGACCTTTTCCATGTGGGCGACCGCTATCCCGAAATCGTGTCTCCTGCAGAAGACAAGGAGTTTCTCACTGCAGAATACATTCCCATTGTGGGAATTGCACCGCCTGCTTCGGCAAGCGCCGAAAATACGACCGTTTACAGGCTTCGCTATCGTTACGAGAATTCCGATGAATGGCTGACGGAAAATATTGCCGTTTTATCTTCAAACCGTTCTGAAGATAGTTCTTACATATCCAAAACGGCGCAGAGTACCGAAGGGGTTTTGGGTTATTTGCACAATATAGGCTTCACAGAGTCAAAAATATATATCGAACTTTCAACAAGGTCGTGCGCAGATTGTGAATGGCGCTCCGATTCAGCCTTGGTGACTGTCGATGAGGTGAACTCTGCCGGGGATGTCCCGAAGGTCACTTTCGAATTATCCTCTACGCTTGTGGAGGTGGGAAAAGATTCCCTTTCGATGTCGCTTTGGCTGGGCGGGAACTTTAAGGACGGCTATCTGTTGCGGATATATGCCGAAGATTCCAAGGGAAGGGGCCTTTTCGACAAGTCCACGGATCGCGTTTTTGCCAATCCGTTCTACGGTGAACCTGCGGATACGACTTTGCAGAAGGGAGTATGGTTCTACGAAAAAGAGGGCTTGTATCATCTGCAATGGAATGGTCTTGCCGTGTCGGATTCTCTGGACATATTCTTTGATTCAGGCGCATTTGGCGAAACTTGCCTTGCATCCGATGGCGTACGCAATCTCGATAACGGTTGCAAGGTTGTTGAAAAAGTTTCTGATTTTACCTCCATGCAGTCTTCCGCAGGGGCGTATCTGTCAGACTATCCGATTTGGCAATTCCCTACATATACGGACAGGGTGATGACGCTTTCTGGAACTGGTGGCCATGTGGCGATGCGCTCTTCGGGGATGTTCCGTATTGCCGGAAGAAGTACCTTGGGAAATAGCGATGTTCCCGTTTATTTCGGTTCCGGCAATCAAAGCGGTTTTGTCTTCATGGGTTCCGAACTCTCCTCTGCAGTGGACCCCTGGACTATGGGCTGGACGGTCAATCCTAAAAGCTACGGATTGAATTACACCTGGAATGGAATAACTTCATCTAAATCCTACCCACCGGCAGGAAAGGTCACTCTCCATGCGGAAGTGGTGCAGAACGTCCGCGACAACCCCTATGCCACCTTGATCGACACCGTAGTGACACTTATATTGCCTGAAATGGAAATATCGCTCAACGCCCTGCCGGAGTTCTACATCATAGACAATTCGACGGATTCCGCCATTGCCGATACGGGAGAAGTGCGGTTATATGACCTGGGCTCCATGAATATCCCCTATGGAATATTGTACAGGGACGCCTATGTTTCCGCCAGGATTGTGGACATGGAGGGGAATACCGTTAGAACGTTGCTGGATTCCGTTTACACTAGGGCGAATACAAATAAGAGTGCCTATTCCGTACTCTGGGACGCGAAGGATATGGACGGATTCGCGGTAGAACCCGGGAAATACAGGATTGTGATCGATGCCAGTGAGACGGATGAAAACCGTAAAAAAACTAAATCTTCCGATATCACGGTTTCGCTCAAAAAGATGGTTCCGGCATCCGGTGATGGAGTAAATTTGGTAGTTTCCGAGGCATTCGGCGACAATGGGAAAAATCGCTACGTTCCCGTTCCCGATTATCTGGTGAGGGCTGATATCGCTGCAAAATATTTGCCTACGGATTTGCGTAATGGAGTGACTCTGAATGCGTCTGTTTCGGGAACGCAAAGAATCTACGGCTATGCCCCCAAAAGGTTTAGTTTAGCTATAAAGAGACACAGGAAACAACTGGATTTGGTGGTGATATATAAGTTAGATCGATATGTTGAGTCTTGTACAGATATATTATGTGAAGTAGTTGACAAGAAAAACCAGCCTCTCATAAATGCAATTGAAGTGACCTTTAGTGAAATGTCTAGGATTTTTGATATCGGTGTAAATGTAAGTGCAGGAAAAAAATATGGATACAATTATGAAAAAAAATCTTTTATTCAAATGTATGCTATTACACGTGGAGTGTGGGAAAAATATCGAAGTGAGAATGAATGGAATGGAGAGGAAACCTTCAATTTATTGAAGGAAAAAGCTGTCTGGAATTTGACTGATATATCTTCTGAGAACAACAACTTTATTCCCGAGCCTAAAAATGGAGGGTATAAAGTGTATTCTTCAGGAAATACAGGAACATGCACAGCAAATATGGAAATGAATAATCAAGAAAATAAGCAATGTGAATATAAAGCGGCTGGAGATGGGAAAATCAAATCATCTGATAATTATAGTCCGAACAAAAAATTATTTCAAGTGGAATTTGTTGGTAACACAGAAAATAATTTCTTTTCAGATGAGGAAAAAATTAATCCCAGTCATTGCGGAAATAAACGGTTCCGAACGATGAATTTTAAAATTAAATTGACTATCCCCGATTCCTACTGGGACGCCCCCTTCGGCATGGATAACCTCGTAAATCGCACCGTTCGATTTGACCACACGAACAAGACAATTTATGCTGAGTCTGCAACAGGAACGGACGGATATATGGCAGCCCTTCAAAAAGACTTGAAAAACAAATCGGTTATTGACGAGGGGAACTATTTTGACGGTACGTCCTGGAAATTTGACAGAACGTATGGATTGTTAACACCTTATGAAATGCAGGCACTGCCCTTTTTACCAGCAAGCGAATTGCCTGACGGAACAAACACATTCCTATTTGCAGACGAGGATTCTGCCCATCAGCAGCCCTCCTATTTTGACTTGAAATTTTACGGACCGCGTTCCGACAAAGATTACTTCAAGGCAATTGTGTTGGGTGTCCCTAAGGGCGCAACAGGTGGTTGCGATTTCAGCAACACATCGAATTACGATGCCGCCTATCAGTTGGCTATAGACGGATATGTCCACAACCCCAGATGCCAAGTTTCCGTTACGAGCAAGAATGGGGAGCCGGATTCTGTGCGGACGCCGCTTTACAATGCCGGCTACGTCTACTTCTATGTAGGCAGAAATATGATGTGGAGTCAAGGGTACGAAAAGATCGTTGATTTCCCTGCTTCTGCCGATGTTCTTGAATCGTTTTCCGATAGATGTACCGGCAGCGAGGATTGGTCCGAAGTGAAGGAAACGGCAAGTTGCAAGAAGTTCTATAAGGGTGGCTCCAAGATACATTATTATCTCGATGATTTTGATGATGATACCTGGACATCTATTTATACATCAGACGGAATTATCAAAAATCCCGTCAATTCTCCAGCCCATTTCCATACGCCAAATGATATTGCTTATCTGGATCAATCTAGAATGGGAAAATCTACCGCTGTAAGCAATTTACTAATAAGACCAAATGCTTCAAATTACAAGGACAATTCTTTCTTTGTTTCTCTTGATACGTTGGCTAAACTGAAGGGTGAAAAGAATGGATACTCCGTAGAAACGATGGACGCAAGATTGTCGGCCAGTGATGCGAAAAAAGCAAGGTTTAGCACTGCATTCGACACGCTCTATTTCGATGCCAGGGATACGATAATAAAGAACAAATTTTATCGCGAATCGCTGGATAGCGTATCCCGGATTCCTACGCAAATGAAACCGGTAAATTTACCCTTAAATTATTTTTACCGAGGCTTCCATTCGTGGATTAAAAATCCGAAAGTTGACGATATCGACATTCTGCATTTGGATTCTACGGAACATTCACATTTTGCAATTTCCAATGAGAAAACGCCGGATAATCGAGAGATAAAATTCAAGGACGCCAAGGACATCGAAGTCGCCAGACCGAAGGAACTTGTAGAGTTGAAGGCTTACTTGACTTCTGGACAGAAATATCAGCTTTCCTACCTTAAGGGTGGCACCTATTATGTGATTAAGGATACGGTAGCTTCCGTGTCTGGAAGTCATCGTCTTGCCTGGTTTGATGTAAACCGCCTACAAGGTAATACTCAATTTCTGCTGACATGGGGTGGAGAAAGTGAAAAACTCTATTACACGAATTACAATCTTTATGTCGGTTCAGATGTCAATCCTGATAACGAAAATATTGTACAGTCCCTATTTGGCGAACTTTCTGTGACGTTCCCGACGAATTCCCTACAAAAAAGCGAAGATGTTACCGTAAGAACTGCTGAAGTTGACGATTACCCGTTTGAAGAGTTCAATAATATGCCGCTTACGGGCCCTGTTATGGAGGTTTTGCCGTCCATGGAGTTCAATGATACGACAAAACTACCTAGAATACAGATGCGTATATCCAAGGCGGAAATGGATTCCAAAGGTGTCACTCCGCAAACTCTCACACTTTACAAGATAGATTTTGAGAACAAGAAGTTTGTTCCGCTGACAAATGCTTTATATGGTTATCTTAAGGCCGACGGTAGCGCGGCAGTCTCAACAGGTTCCTCCGAAAAAGCAACATGTAGTGCATGGAACTCTGGCGAATGTTTTCCCGGAGATGAAAAGTGGGAGTACATTTTAATTTCCGCAGAGACTAAAACATTCTCGGTATTTGCAGCAATGTCTTCTGCATTGGCAAATTCTCCTGATTTCAATCTAGAAATCTTGCCGGAAGTGGCCACATCGACCGAAAGAATCGTGAAGGTGAAAGGAATAAGCAATTATGCACTATATGTGGACAATGATTCACTCTGGAATGACAAGGGGGATCAGACTCCGACCGTTCTGCTCGACTATACCACCGATTCTGATGGTTTTGCACATATTTCTTTGCCATCGCGAACAGGCTCAATAGACACGACCTACATTTTTGTGGTTGCCCTAAGTGACCAGGATGCGTCTGGCAATTCGGTTGAACTTCCCGCGGCCCCGGCCGTAGCCCGGGCCATTACGGTACCTTCCGAGTTCGCCTGTTTCGTCCCATCTGATTCGCTGTGGCTTGGTCTTGACAACGGCTACATGGCATACGGAGCAAGCTGTAACCATCCTGGTGTAGGGACAGTATCGCTGTATAGGGAAGGCAAGGTAGTCGCGGATATTCATGGCAATATTCCCGATACATTGATATATGACGGTTCAAGGGTTTACGGGGCATCCGTGGTCGGGAAGATTGCAAATGGAGTTTACGAATCCCGCTACCTTGGGGTGTCTTCGCTGGGAACGGAACGGCAGTTGGCTGGCCCGCTGGTCTATACGGATTCGGTACGTCCGTCCGTCGAAGGTTTTGATGTGCAGGAATCTTTTGAAATTCTGGACCGGGTCTTTACAGTGACGGCAAAGGTGAGGGATTCCGAGTCAGGTGTCGCCGCAGTGACAGTATCACCGGAATTTGGCGGGACTTCCCTGGAAAAGACGACATTGCAACCCGATTCCCTCGGGAACGTGATAGTGAATTTGCGAATAAATCGCAAATCGCTTGCGGGTTGCATCGGATGCAGGCTCAAGCTGTCATTCCGTGCCGAAGACTACGGGCACAACCACGCGGATACAACATTTACCACAGAAAGACTTTATCCCTATCCGGCCGAACTTGCCCTATGGTATCCCGCACGGGAGGGCGCAGGCCGTACCGCTCACGAGTTCCTGGGAACGGGCCATGACCTGAACCTTTCGTCCATAAGGAGTCCATGGCAGAGCGATGCCGGAATCTACTTCGGCGGCACAGGTGACAGGGCCGCCGGTGCTGGCAGGGTGGACTTGGGAACGACAGGTTCCTATACACTTGAAACGCGAATCAAGCGCGGGCACTCGCCCGATACATGGAACGATATTCTGTCCTTTGCCGGGCCCGGCGGTTTGTCCATAAAACTTTCACAGAAGGGACGTTCGCTGAAACTTTCCGAAGGAGGCCGGGAGTGGTTCTCTGGCGAGGTCCTTTCCGCCTCGACCAAGACCTGGGAGCATGTGGCGGTTGTTTCGGATTCTAGTGGCGTCAGATTCTATGTGGATGGAGAGCGTGTAAAGTCCGTTCCTGACGGGATTGCTGCCGAAAGGGAACTATACGGAACCCTGACCCTGGGAGGCACATCCGGCAACTCTTTTGTCGGAAACATCGCCGATGTGCGGTTCTATTCCGGTGCATTGACCGATGCGGAAATAGCGATGCTTTCCGTTCCCGCGACAAATGACGGTGACCCGTCAAGTGTAATTGTCGTGGCGGTAAAGGACATGGATGTGCTGGACGGATTTTCAGGGCAGTTCTCCTGTGCCGTTGCCGGGAACCGTTACCTCCTTGCGGGTTCAGCCCATTCCCGGCTCCGGGTGACCGTAAATGTCGAGACGGCAGGTAGCTACCGCATTGTCGCCTACGCCCGTTCGGCCAATCTTTCCAGTGCTGACGTTTCTGTCGGCGAAGGCTCTCTCCTTTCGGGGCAGATTGGCCTCTCCGGTGTATGGAGGACTACGGAAATTTCCGGAGTCTCGCTCTCCCTTTCACGGGGAATCCACACACTTTCGCTGGATGTGCCCGAAGGCGTGCAGTTGGGCGGGATTGCACTCACTAGGGGCTCCGTATCGCCGTCCATGATTGCCTGGGGCAAGAGTTCCTTCGATATGGTTCCTGCGACTGTCAATCCGCCCAAAATTCTGACATCCTTGAAGTTCGATGGCTTTGGTGACCACTCCATGCTCCGTCCCCGAATCAGACTGAAGAACGTATCCGACGAGACCGTCAACGGTTATTCCGTCCGATACTATTTCCGCGGTGAAGATCCGTCACAGGTGCAGGTGGCGGCGTTCTATCCGTATGCGACATCCGGCCTTGCCGTCCATTCGGAAAGTGCCCGTACGGGATATGCCGAATGGAACTTCGCGGGAGAATCCCTTGCTCCCCGCGATTCGGCCTTCTATGGCGAGGGTCCGCATTTTGGCCTTTACAATGCGGATTGGTCTCCATGGAACGCCGGGGACGACCCGTCCTATGTTGCGGCCGCTGAATATGGCTTTGCCGAAGATGCCGGAATTGTCGTGCTTGACCGGGACAACAACTTGATAGGTGGGCGCTGTGCCGAAATGGAAGACGAAACGTCCGTTGTGACCAAGGCACGCATACTGGCTTCGGATATGCGAAATGACAACCAGGCAAGCGAGATTCACTTCAAGGTGGAAAATCTTGGCAATGTCGCTCTTCGTAACTTTGATATCCGTTATTACTTCTATGTGGAAGAAGGCCTTGCGCCCATTATGGACATCAACCATCTTGCCTCTTGTTCCACGGCCGAATTGACAAGTCTGGGTGGTGGGCGCTGGCAGGTCAACGTTCACTGTGGAGGAGCCATAGGGGCGGGAAATTCCATGGTAAATCCGGTGAACATTTCACTTCATCTCTCCGGATGGGCGAATATTTGGAATGCGAGCGATGACCCTGGTCATGCGGGCCTTTCGGGAGATATGTCGGAAGCCCGCGGGATTTGCGTATTCGACTCCCTTGGAAACCGGATATATGGGGAAAGTCCCCAATGGCCGGAAAGTTCCGTGATTGCGGAAGAATTGCCGAATGGAGGTTCAGGGACAAATCCCGACAACGGCTACCATGGGGATGTTGCGATTCCAATCGCTCGAACGGAAGACGGTCTTGTCTTGACCCTGGACGCCTGGACAAGCCTTTCTATGGACTTGGTAAACGCCGTAGGGGTCCCTATAAAATCTATCTTTAACGGGACGCTCGCTCCTGGCGAGCAGCTTGTGCAGGTTGACTGGACGGGAATCAATATGAGGACTACATACCTGGTGTTGAAGGTGAACGGAACAATCAAAACGACAAGGCTTTTGTCGCTGATGTGAGGATTCTATCATGAAAAAGAATATCTGTTTGCTACTTGTATGTGTGGCTTCGATTTGTTCGCCGACTTTTGCCCTGGATCTAAACGCAGTCTTCGAGAACCAGAGAAAGGCGACCTTCCCGGATACCTGCGAGATGCAGATGCGGACAACGGTGACCCTGGCCGGGCAACCCGCACAGAACGTGGAAACGACAGTTATTACGGCGGGAAAGAACAAGTCCGTGACAACCGTAAAATCCAGCATGATGCAGATGAAAATAGTGCAGAACGGTTCCCGCATGAAGGTGACGGACTTGAAAACAGGCAGGGCTCTGCCTGCCCAGAATATACCCGCACAGAATCCAACCGACATAAACAAGCAGATGGGTTCTCCCGAAGACTACAAGCCCCCTGTCCTTGAAGGCGGGCTCTGGAAGATTTCGCCCAAGGATGCGTCCAGACCGACACTCTACTACTCGCAAAAACAGAAACGTGTCGTGAAGATGGAAGTGCCCGTGAACGGGATGATTGCCGAGAGCGTCTTTGACTATTGCGACAATTCCTGCCCGCTACCAGGGACATTGAAAAAAGTCACAATTAAGACGGCTGCCTCCCAAGGCGGTGAAAGCATTGTCGTGCTTGACGTTGTCAATGCAAAGCAAAGGCATGTGCTGCCTAGCAAGATGTTTGATGTGGAGTAGATGTATGGATAGAAAAGTGATGGGCATAATGTTTTTGTCTTTTTTCGCTGCTCTTTTGGCCGCTTGTTCGGCGAGCGGTGGCGAAGAGACTTTTGCCCCGCAATTCCCCGACGAAGATGAAGGTACTGTCAAGTCTTCGGGCAGTAATGTTTCTTCTGATTCTGCCGATCCTGAATCTTCTAGTGGTGCAGTTGAAGATTCCACAGCTCTTATGGATTGGGTCGTAGTCCCTGCTGCAAGCGTTACCCGTGGCACGGCCACTTATTCCATTTCCACCTTTGAGATTACCACCACTGAAGTGACTAGGGGCCTTTACACCAAGGTCATGGGGAGTGTTCCCCAGCAGGCAAACGAAGGTGAAGATTTCCCGGTAGAAAACGTGAATTGGTACCAGTCGGTTCTCTTCTGCAATGCCTATTCCAAGCAGCTTGGCCGTGATACGGCTTATGTCTATACTTCTGTTGGTGAAGAGTCCTACCTAAAGGATCTTTCCATTGACTATGCCGCCAAGGGGGCAATCCGCCTGCCTACCGAAAATGAATGGGAAGTCGCCGCCCGTGGCGGAACTACCAGCACCTATTACTGGGGCACAGACGAGGCGAAAAAATACGCTTATTACGCACAAAGTAAAGGCCCTGTGGCGGTGGCCCAGTACTTGCCTAATGAATACGGCCTTTACGATATGGGCGGAAACGTGGCCGAATGGGTGAACGATTGGTACGGTTCCTACGAGAACAAAGACATTAACGACCCCACCGGAGCAGAAACCGGAACGAACCGCGTTGTGCGTGGGGGTGGTTGGAGCGATAAGGCTACGGCTCTCGCCTCTAATGAACGTGACAAGAAGGCTCCCCTGTATAAGGGCCATACTTTGGGCTTCCGGCTCGCCCGTTCTGCAAAATAGTCCACGTAAAATTTATAGATTTTAGCCCATGAAGATTTCTAGATGGATTCTCCTGTTTGGGCTTTTTTTACTTCTTGGCTGCTCCAAGGAGGAAAGTGCCCCTGCTCCGCTACCACCTCTGAAGAAGATTGAGGTTCCCGAGGGTGCAGTGGGCTTTTATTCAGGACGCCTGCCTTGTGACAATTGCAAGGCAAAAGTGGTCAAGGCACAGCTGAAAGAAGACAGCTCCGTAGTGTTTATACAGAATATGGTCAGGGGTGCTACCCTCGATTCCATCGATACGGATACGTTGACGGGCCACTTTACCATGGTTGGTGACAAGATGACCATGGAGCTTTCCGAAGGGAAAGTCCGTTACCATTTCCAGCAGGGGTCCTATGGTTCCTTTGCCTTGCTCACAGGAGCGGGCACGGTCTATAAGGATCAAGACGGCTTTAAGGCAGAACTCATCAAGATTTATATCAATCCCATGAGACCAGCCGGCGATACGGCGAAGGCTGATTCTGCGAAACCGGTAGAGGACAAGTGATGCAGTGTACGGCCCTGATTGTAGATGACGAACCCCTTGCCCGCGTGCGCATGCGTTCTCTGCTTGCGCCTTATTCCTCCGAGATTGAAATTGTGGGGGAGGCGTCTTCTGGTGCAGAGGCCATCGAGAAAATTGGCCGGCTCTTGCCCGACGTGGTGTTTCTGGATATCCAGCTGAATGACATGGATGCTTTCGAGGCGCTGAAATCCTTGGAAGAGGACATGCCCCTGATCGTGTTTACCACGGCCTACGATAATTTTGCCCTGCGGGCCTACGAAGAAAACACGGTAGATTACCTGCTTAAGCCTGTGGAGCCTGCCCGTTTGGAAAAGACGGTAGAAAAGTTACGGAAGCGGCTTGACCAGGTGTCGGAAGAAAGCCAGTTGCCCGACAATTTCTCCTGGGATGCCTTTAGGCAGATGATGGGTTCTGCAAACAATTACCTGCAGCGCCTTCAGGTGAAGATTGGGGATAGGATTCTGCTGGTGAACGTAGACGAGATTATCCGTTTCCAGAGCGAGGAAAAGTACACCACGGTCTATACCCTGAGCGGTCAGCACGTGATCGATACGCCTCTTGTGGATTTAGAAAAGAAGCTGGACCCGCGGCAGTTCGTACGGATTCACCGGGCCCACCTGGTAGCTATCGACTACATTGCCGAAATCAGGAAAACCGACATGAGCCGGTTGAATGTGGTGCTACGGGACAAGGACCATACCCAGTTGTTGGTCAGTAGAAATTTTGTGAAGAAGGTGCGTAGCCTTTAATTGAGTCTTGTATGGAAAATTCACCGAAACAGTTTTCGCCGAAAAAGTTTTTGAAAGGATTGATGCGGGAAATTATAGTCCCGGTGGTGCTTGCGCTGATTGTTATCCAGTATGTGATTCAGGCGTTCCAGATTCCCAGCGGTTCTATGGAAGATTCCCTGCGTACGGGGGACTTTCTGCTGGGCCTAAAGTTCACCTACGGCTCGCCCATCCCTTTCAGCAACCAGCATTTCCCGGGCTATACATTGCCTAAGAAGGGCGATGTGGTGATTTTCCGTTACCCGGGTGAGCCTGAATATCCAGATAACAATCCTAGCCGTTATACCCATTTGTTTAATGCCTTAATGTTTGGGAATTTCTACTGGGATCACGAACCCGAAGAAGGCCAGCCCCACCTGATTCACTATGCGGATGGCCCCAAGGACTACATCAAGCGTTGTGTGGGTGTGAGTGGCGATACTCTGGCGGTTCACAAGGGCGTGCTCTACCTGAACGGCGTTCGCCAGGATTCTCTCCCCGGCCATGGCAAGTATACCTCTACGTTCCGGACTATGTCTCCCAAGGATGAGCGGGAGACCTTTGTGGTTCCGTCGGTAGGGGACGTGTTCTACGTGGATTCCCTGCCCCTTGAAAAGTTGTGGTGGCTCCGCTCTCTGGTGCTGCAAGAAAACCCCGACAGTCATGTGGAACTGGACCTTTCGCTATGGGTAGATGGCGTAGAGAACAACAATTACGAATTCAAGGATTTCTTTATTCCGGTAGAAAGCGACCGCAGTCTCTTGATAAACGACATGCTGCGTTACAACCGTACGGTTTTGCAGCAGCGTCTGACTCAGGGCGACACGATTCATGGTACCATGAGCTTTGCCTATTTCAAGGAGCTTTCGAGAATCGGTTTCTTGCCTATGCTGGACCCCCACCAGAAGGGCGGCATGACACGTCAGGTGAGTTACATCGGGTTTGACGCCTCGGTGTTGCGGGACTTGGAAGGGAATGTGGCGCTGCTGAACAATCCGGTTGATACGACCGTTGCAGACAGCCTTGTTGCAGATTCTGCAGCAGCCGACACGACGGTTGCCGACACGTTGGCAGCCTCTGCAGAACAGGCCTCCTCGAAGTTCGAGATTCGCCGTCGCTTGCTGGTAGATGGCAAGCCTATCGAAAGCTACACCGTCAAGAGCCCGCAGTTCTTTATGATGGGCGATAACCGTGACAATTCTGCCGACAGCCGCTACTGGGGCTTTGTCTCTCTCCGCAATGTTCGTGCGAAGGCTTTCGTGATTTATTTCTCCTTCGAGAATGACGACCAGAAATTCGCCCTGGGCAATCCCTTTACCTGGTGGCGTATACCGTTCAACATCCGCTGGAGCCGTGTGGGTAAGGTGATTCCCCTGATTTGATATGAAGTTTAGGACTGTTGCATATTGCCTCTGGATTATCCTTGCGCTTGTCTGCGCAGGGCTTGTGGCCTGTGCAACCCAGGTGGCGCCTGGTGGCGGTCCCGAAGACAAGTTGCCACCCCGTATTGCGGCGGTTTACCCGGCACCGGGTACTACGAACCACCCCAACGAGCTTTACATCAAGCTGGAATTTGATGAGTGGATTAATCCCAGCATTCCGAGAAATGCCGTTTCTATCTCGCCGCCTATTGAAAAGAAGATGCGTTTCGAGGTCAGCGGCAAGACTCTGGAACTCACATCCCGCGGGCTTTTGGATACGGGCACTACCTATACGGTGACCTTTGCCAGCGGCATCAAGGACCTGCATGGCAACGCTCTTGCAAAGCCATTCCAGGTGGTGTTCTCTACGGGCGCCCATATCGATTCTTTGAAGCTCCCGGGTCGTGTGATGGTTCACGATTCCATGGCGAAGAAAAAGATTTACCCCAGCGTGGGCCTGTTCCTGATGGGCCAGGAACGGGAAGGCATTCGCTACTTGCAAAAGTATAGAGACTCCACCACGAAATTGCTGGATTCCCTTCCTATGCTTGCAAAAGAACCGCCCTTGTACACAACTCTGGTGGATAGCGCCGGCAATTTCGAGCTGACGGGGCTTAAGCCTGGCCGTTACCGCATAGCCGCTTTCTTGGATGTAAACGGAAACCAGAAAATTGAGCCCTCCGCAGAACCGGTGGGCTTCTGGGAAAAGGACATTGTGCTGACCGAAGCCATGACCGATACCCTGTGGATTCCTTTGGCAGACCAGGATACCAGTTACTTGGAACTGGAATCGGTGACTCAGCCTTTTGCCAATGTGCTGGAGGCGACCTTTACAAGACCGGTTTATTTTGATTCTCTTTTCAAGGATACGTCTAACTGTTCTATCACTTCCAATGTCGATGGAAAGAAGATGTTCCCCTCCAAGGTTTACCTGGGAGCCTCTTCCAAGAAACCTCAGTTCTACTTTAGCGAAAAGCCCAAGAAAGAGACGGTTTACAAGTTCGCTTGTAGCACTGCGAAGGATTCCCTGTTCCGCCCCCTGGATACGCTCCGCAACTATGTGGAATGGGAATGGCAAGAAATGGCGAAGGACACTCTTGCGCCAAGCATAGTGTCTGCAAAGTTTACGTCTAAGACCAAGGCGGTATTCCCCCACGATTCCCTGATCATCTCTTACGACAAGCCCTTCGGCGATTCCTTGACGCAAACGTTCTACATCGCCATCAACAAGGATACGGCCCAGATGCAGGTGGTGCCTATCGATCCTGTGCGCCTGTTGGTGAAGCGGGCCGAGGAATGGCCTACCGATGTTGCCATCGAAGTTCTGGAAGGCTATAACGATACGACTCTGGCGGCAGCCGACAGTAACGGTGTGCGCGATACGGTTGTAACCCTTAAGTACAAGCGGCTGAGCCGTGTAGAATCGGTATCCAAGCTGAAGCTTGCCTCTCTCAAGGGCGCTATCCCGGGTGGCAATGCCCAGGTGGCTGTGCGGCTTACCTCTGTCGAGACGAAGGTGGCTCAGGTGGCCAAGTGCGACGGGGCTGGAAACTTTGCATTCCCCGACCTGGAAGAGGGCGGGTTCTTCATCGAGTATTACTATCCCGAAGAGGGCCGCGACACGCCCGATGCGGGTAAGCTTGCGCCTTTCAAGTTCGGGCAGGCTTGGCGCGCCCCCAGCGATACGGTTAAAATTTCCAAGGGCGAGAATGACTTGAACAAGTTGATTCCCGATTTGCCGACATTGTCAAAAAAGTGAGATTCCCATGAACATTCCTACTTTTATTGCCATCGATCTGGAAACTACTGGCCTTGAATTCGATAAAGACGAAATTATCGAAGTGGCCCTGATGCGCTTTCAAGATGGAAGCCCTGCGGAATCCCTGGATTACCTTGTCCGCCCCGCTTCTGTGAAGCTCCGCCCCTTTATCGAAAGCCTTACGGGAATCTCCCAGAAAGACCTTGACGAGTCCGAAGACTTTGCCTCCCTTGCCGGAAAGATCCGCAGCTTTATTGGCGATAGCCCTATCGTGGCCCACAATGCGAGCTTTGATGCCCGTTTTCTCAAGAGCGCCTTTGCAAAAGTCGGCATTGATTTTGAAAACCACCCCGTATGGGACTCCTTGACCCTTTCGAGAATCGCCTTTCAGGACGTTCCTAACCACCGTTTGGATACGCTGGTGGCATCTCTCGGGATTGAGCACAGCCGCGCCCACCGGGCGCTCCCCGATGCCGAGGCCTGTGGTAAGCTTTTCGTGAAGGCCTTCGAGAAGATTGCGTCTATGGATTCCTGGCTCATGAACGCCCTTACCAAAGTCAGCGTCGAAACCCATTGGGAAAAACTCTTTGGACCTGCAGCCGGTGCCGCCGAATTCACTCCGTCTTACAAGATTCCAGAGGTTTCTGGTGAACAGGGTGTGCCTTTACCATCGGGTGGTAAGCGGGTCTCCGAATTCTTTGACGAGGGCGGAATCCTTTCTAAGCATATTCCGGAATTCGCCTACCGCAAGAACCAGGCGGAATATGCCTCCATCGCTGAACGCAACATGTACAAGGGCGGCCTCTGCGTTATAGAGGCTCCTACAGGTTCTGGAAAGTCCATGGCCTACCTGATTGCGGCCGCCAACAAGGCGGTAGCGGGTGAGCGTGTGGTCATTAGTACCGCTACCCGCGCACTTCAGGAACAGCTTTGGAATCACGATATTCCGCAGATTGCGCCTTTGTTTGATGGCAAGCTGAAGGTGGCCATTTTGAAGGGCCGCGACAATTATTTGTGCCTGCGCAAGTTTGAGCAACTTCTGGAATGCTCCGCCGGTCTTTTGCAGAGCGAAGAACGGGATTCCTTTATGGCGCTGCTCCCTTGGGTAGAGCAGACTACGACTGGCGACATTAACGAATGTACTTCTTTCAACCACAACCGCAATCGTGTCCTGTGGTCCAAGCTTTCTAGCAGTGCTTCTACCTGCGAAGGCGAAAAGTGTGTTCATTACGCCCATTGCCCCGCCATGGTGGCAAAGCGTCGCGCAGCGGCCTCTAACATGCTGCTGGTGAACCATGCCTTGTTCATGGCAGACCTGAAGCTGGATTTCGCCCTGTTGCCCACTTACGAGCATATCGTCTTTGACGAAGCCCACAGGCTCCCGGAAGTCAGCAACCAGGCTCAGGGCCGGTTGGTGTCCTTCTTCGGTTACAGGAACATCGCAAAGACTCTGGTGCCTTCGCGTATGCGCAAGGATGGCCTTATCGCCGAGATAGAAAACCGGATTCCTGCCGAAGAGACGGCGCTGATCGACGCTTGCGAAGAACTGATTAACGCTCTGAACGAAACGGAAAAATGCCTGCACCGCCTCTTCATGAAGATGGGCAAGCGCGTCGGCAAACTCAAGACAGACAAGACAGGCCTTATCTACAGAAACGGGATTCAGGCAGAATACGATGCAGACCCCAAGCCTTTCGTAGATCAGTTCCTGGTATCAAAGGCCCAGGCTGATAAGCTGTTTGATTCCCTTGCAGCAGTTCTTGCGACAAAGGGCCTGGTGAAAGATGCCCGCGGCGCCATGGAAGACCTGTCCCGCTTTATGTCGGATTTTGAATTCCTGGTGAAGGCTGGCCGAAACGATTGGGTGTTCTATCTGGAAGAACCGTTCAATCCGCATACGCTTAAGATGCACGCTTACCCGCTCCATTCCGGTGACACCTGGAAAGAGAAGTTCTACCCTTGGATCAAGTCGGCCCTGTTCACTTCGGCCACCTTGGCAGTTCAGGGCGATCTTTCTTACTTCGTTCAGAAGATGGGCATGAGCATGGATTCTCCCAAGAAGCGCCCCTTCTTGAAGGTGTTCCCGGATACCTCTGCGGTAGAGTCCCGCAGCTCTGTGATGGTAGCGAAGTTCTTGCCTAAGCCTTCTGCTCCAGAATTCGGTAATGCTTTGAACGAAACCTTGCTGCAACTTTTGCCGAAGGTCGAAGAAAATACTTTGGTGCTCTTTACCAGTGTGGCCACCATGATGAAGGCCCAGTCTGTACTGGCTCCTGCCTTTGCTGAAAAGAACAAGCTTCTCTTGTGCCAGCATGTAGACGGTTCCCTGGACGGTCTTGTGTCCATGTTCCGCAAGTCCAGAGGTGCTTGCCTGCTGGGTTGCCAGACTTTGTGGGAAGGTGTGGATTTCCCAGGTGATGCGCTGAAGCTTTTGGTGATTACTAAGCTTCCGTTCCCCAATCCCTCCGACCCGCTGGTGGCAGGAATTTCTGCTGACATGAAGGCTCGCGGTGAGAATACCTTCAAGAATTATTTTGTTCCTGAAGCCTATATGGAACTCCGTCAAGGACTTGGCCGTTTGATTCGCACAGAATCTGATTCCGGAAAGATTGTGATTCTCGATAATCGCGTGGTGAACGAGGCTTACGGAAAAACCTTCATGCGCATCTGGAACAACAAGCAACAAGTGGCGCAGTCTATTGACGATGTCGCCGCATTTGTTTCTTAATTGACGTAAGGTCCATTTTTTACTAAATTTGCGTCCCTATTTGAGGGGATGTATTATGATGGATCTGGCTGAATTTTTTGACGGCATGTCTAAACCCATGTTGCGCGATGTTCACGCGCAGGCCTTCGGAAAGAAGGGCCTGTTGAACAATGCGCTTATTCAGTCAGAGGTGTTGTCTTTTTATTCTAGCAACGAACGTCTGCAGTCCATCCGTCAGAAGTTGGAACCTTGGCAGCGTCATTGCCTTGACCTGATATACCTGAGCGGCTCTCGTGGACTTTCCCATAACGAACTCAGGCTTTCGGTTCCTGCGGCCAAGAGTGCCGAACTCCAGAAGTTTCTGATTTCCCTTTGCCGTCAATTCCTAGTATGGCGTTCTTCTACAGCCAATACCGTGGTCTATTACGGTTTTCGCAATTTTGAAGAATGCATCAGGTTTATTCCCGAACCTGTAGACCCGTCTAAGGGTGTTCATGTAGGTTACAGCACCTTGTTAGATTGGCATGTCTGCAAGGTGCTTGGGCTTGCCCAGCGTGGTGAGCTGAAGGTGAACGGCAACGGAACGGTTCACCGTCGTGGAAGGCAGCTCTGTCTTGATTCTTTCACGTCGGCCTCCAAGCTGTGGACAAATGCTGCCGAAACGGAACTGGTTTTGATTTTTAGTTTCTTGACCCAGAACCGTTGGCTGGAACTGGTGGGCACGAATCTGTATCCGTCGGCGAAGGCGCTGGAATTTTTGAAAAAGAATAGCTTCCGCCTGCATCAGGATATTTTGTCTTGGTGGCTTTGCGCCCGCTTCCAGAAAGACCGCAAGCTCTGCAAGAGCATTTTCAAGAATCTTTCTACGGTTACCTCTATCCAAGATGCCGCCCAGATTTTCTGGGTGCTGGACCCCACTTTCCGCATTCTCGACAAGAGTAAGCATTTGGGTTGGGACAACTTGCCTAGGCCCTTGAAAGAGGCTTGGCTTTTGGGGCTTGTAGACTTTACCCTTTCGGATCAGAAGGGTGTACGCAAGGTGGAGCAGGTGGCCCTGAATGCGAGCGGTTTAGAATGGCTGGAATCCTCCGTGATGCCCATGCCCGAAGCCGACCTGTCTGTGCTCCCTAACTTTGATATCGTAGCTTCGGTAGGTACATCGCCGAGAATCCTGTTTGTACTTTCGACTCTTGCCACTTCCAAGAACGACGAGACTTTCCTTTGCTTCAACCTGGACAAGGAAACGTACCTCTCTGGCCTGCGTAGCGGTTTCCCGGAATCTGAAATTGAGCATTTCCGCAACTGCGTTAAAACTCCCGATAATGTGTCTCAGACTTTGGACGAATGGAACGGCTCTTTCTATGGGGCCCGTATCCGTACGGTACGCCTGCTCAAGATTGACGATGCGAAGGCCTTGAATGAACTTTCCGCATTCCCGCAGTTCATGGAGAACGTGGAAGAATTCATTCCAGGATATGGCTTCTTGATCAAGCCGGAGCAAGAGGCGAATGTGTTTAGCATTCTGGAAAGTTACGGTTTCTGCCCCAATGCCTCTCGCATTTCAGAGAATGCAGAAAAGGCCCCTGTAGAAGAATGGCGTAAGGATTTTTCGATTCCTCATTACGAAACGGGTACTCCAGATTACGAACTTCGCGGCGGTCAAGACGAATCGTCATTGCAGTCTTCTCTGGATTCCACCAAGTATGGAAGCCTTTACCGCAAGTTGGATACCTTCGATTTGGTGAAGGTCCTGCGCTATGCTAAGATGACGGGGACCATGCTGGGCGCCCAGGTAAAAGATCCGGGCAAGCGTACCGACAAGATGAAAGAGATTACGTTCTACGTTCATTCCTTGCATTTGTCGAAGGCTCCCTTCAACGCAGAAATTCAAGAAGTGGGTAGCGAAACAAACTATCCTTTGCTTCTTTCCTTTATCCAAGAAGTGAAGGTAATGCAGAAAAAGTCGGTGTAAGTGCTGGATTGCTGCCGACTAAGGCAGCGTCTGGGCATAGCCTGCGATATCCACCATTTCGTCTAGCTCGAGCTCGTCGTAAAAGGGTTCCATACCTTCGCGGGTCTCGTCACCAAAATTCATCTGGTACCAGAAGGTGGGCATGTCGTCGCGGGCCCTGTTCCCCAGGTAGGTGGGCCTTGTTTCCATAGGCGTGAAATTGATGTGCTTGCCGTCTAGTCCGTGGCACCCTCTGCAGTTCTGGTAAAAGAGCTTTTCGCCCCGCTTTAAGTTGGCACCCTTTATCTTTCCGTTCTTGTCCAAAAGCTTGTAGACCAGGTAGGCCATGCGCTTGTCTTCTTTGGTAAGGGTATCCCCTTCGGAACCTGGGGCGGGTGCGATTTCGGCGGGTGCGGGATCGCCCAATGCCAGGCCGTAGCCTGCAAGAAAAAGGGCAATCCATAAAATCCGAAACTGGCAGAGCATATGAGGAATATAGATAATTCTTCATTTTTCATTTATATGTAGTATTTGTATATTGTTCATTGACACATGACAACAAAACATACACATATCCCCTTTGCCGTAGCCCTGCTTTTGGTGCTCGGCTTTTTCACCTTCTCTTTCGGAGGTACCATGAACCATCCTCTCCTTGAAAACGTTCTCCTGACAGGCCGATGGCAGGTTTCCCCACAGGCCCTCGTTGCCAGTGCTCCCGGAGTCATGGTTCAGTTTACCGCCACCACGTCGGAGTTGTCTTTTGACCTGGAGGGGGAGGCCCGTTACCGCCTGGATATTGACGGCAAGGAGGTTGAGCATTTTACCATCGACGCCCGCGAGACTCACAAGGTGAAGGTCTCAGGAGACGGAGTCCACCAGTTCCGCCTGATAAAGATTAGCGAGTCCAACCCTGGCAAGATAAGCCTCTATGGTATTGACCTCGGCAAGGGTGGCAAGTTCGGGCCTAAGCCCAAGGCATCTAACCGCCGTATCGAGTTTATTGGCGATTCCTTTAGCGTGGGTTACGGTAATATGGCTAACGGCCCTGAAGATGGCACGGTCTTTGAAAAGACGGATGCTTCTCGCGGTTACGCCTTCTTGCTGGCAGACGGCTACAAGGCCGATTTCCAGATTAACGCGGTGAGCGGTCGCGGCCTGGTTCGCAATTACGACTGGATTGTCCCAGACTGGACCTTGAGCAAACTTTACGACTACACGGTCTTTGGCGTTATGGAGCTTGGTGAAAAGTCTGAACTCTGGAATTTTGAGTCTTTCCACCCGCAGGTGATCGTGATTTTTGTGGGCATCAACGATTTTCAGGGTAACCCTCCCCATGCAGACCCCGTTGCATTTAAGACTGCCTATGCTGCCTTGCTGGACAAGCTCCGCAAGTTGCACCCAGGTGTAAAGTTCTTGCTGGTTTCTACCAAGACCTGGCCCGATGACTCCATGACCCCTGCTGTACAGCAGGTTTTTGAGGACCAGAAGGCCAAGGGATTCAAGGACCTGGATTATAAGCTGGTCATGACAGAGAATACCGCCCTCCATGGTCACCCCTCCGCACACTCCCAAGAAGAGCTTGCGCAGACCCTCCGTTTCGCAGTTGGACGATTAGGAGGCTTTTTGAGCAGGTAAACTATTGTTTTCGCAATAGTTTTGTATTATTTTGAAAGCAAGTTTAACGGAAACACTAGATGTCTTGGTTGCTGGAAAAGATATACGCCTTGTTCAGGATGAACATCCTGATTTTTGTGCTCCTTGCCGCTACGGTTATCGCCCTTACGGCTTACCACAAGGGGCTGAACGACATTGTCTTCTTGAACCTTTCCGACTACCCCTACATTATCGCCCAGACGGACTCTGCCGACGGCGGTAATTCCGCAGTCAAGCTGATCCGTACGGATTCTTCCGTGGTGGTGGACTACGAACTGCGGGAAGGCTACGCTTACCCCTTTGCGGGTATCAAGATTTTGCTGGGAGATGGCCAGACCAAAGGATTGGACCTTTCCCACTACGACAGTATTTTCGTGTGGATTAAGCCCCGCGGCGAAGGAACGGTGCGCCTCTATATGCGCAGCTACGACCCGTCCATTTACCGCGAAGGCGACGAAAGTTCCCTGAAATTCAACGAACTGGAATTTTTCCCGCTAGAGGAAACCTACCCTGCGGTGTTCGTGCCCCAGGAATTCCGCGTGGCGGGCTGGTGGGTGGCCCAGAACGAAATCAACGTGCACAAGGCCCGCGTGGACCTGTCCAACGTGCCCCTCATCGAAATCCAGACGGGTACCAACGCTCCCCTGGGCTACGGCACCATGGAAATTCGCGGCCTCTGCTTCAAGGGCAAGAAGATTGCCTGGGCAGACCTGGTGACCATCATCGTCGCCATCTGGTTCGTGACCTTCTTGATCATCTTGATTATCCGCTTCTTCGATTACAGTCGTGAACGGGCTTCCAACAAGAAAAAGCGCGAAGAGTTGGAAAAGAACCTGAAGGCCCTGGAAATCGAGAAGAGCGAATACGAAAAGTCCAGCAAGGAAGACCCGCTGACGGGTTGCCTGAACCGTGCGGGCTTCAGCAGCGTGCTTATGCGTGAACACGAGGAACTGGTGAAGAATGGAAGCCCTGTTTCCTTCGTGATTCTGGATATCGACCATTTCAAGGATGTGAACGACACCTGGGGCCACAACGTTGGCGACGAAGTGCTGGTGAACCTCACCAAGCTTATTCAGGGCAAGATCCGTAACACCGACGCCCTGGTCCGCTGGGGTGGCGAAGAATTCGTGATCCTCTGCGGCGACACGCCTATCCAGAACGCCCAGTTCTTGGCCGAAAAGCTCCGTCACGCTATCGAGACAACCCAGCTTATCAAGCAGCAGGTGGTTACTTGCTCCTTCGGTATTGCCGAGATGATTGCTGGCGAAGATCCCAAGCGCTTGTTCGACCGTGCGGACAAGGCCCTGTACGCCTCCAAGCAGGCAGGCCGCAACCGTGTGACCAGCGCCACCTTCAAGAAGTCCGAATCCAGGTAGGCTAGAATAGGAATCCGCCAAAGCGGACGATCACTCCTGCAAAGACGACGCTCACCATAGTCATGAGCTTGATGAGGATATTCAGGGAAGGACCTGCTGTATCTTTGAACGGGTCGCCTACGGTATCGCCGACGACGGCGGCCTTGTGTGTATCGGAGCCCTTGCCACCGTAGTTTCCTTTTTCCACGAACTTCTTCGCGTTGTCCCAGGCACCGCCTGCATTGTTCAGCATGGTGGCGAGGGCAAACCCGCACGCAAGGCCGCCCACCAGCAGGCCGAACACGCCTGCCACTCCCATGAACAGCCCTACCAGCACAGGCACGATAACCGCCAGCAGCGAGGGGATGACCATTTCGTGCTGGGCGCCTACGGTAGAGATTTCCACGCAGCGGGCATAGTCCGGCTGGGCGGTTCCTTCCATGATTCCCGTAATTTCTCGGAACTGGCGACGGACTTCTTCAACCATGGCGCTTGCCGCACGGCCCACCGCCTTGATGGTGAGGGCGCAGAATACAAAAGCCATCATGGCACCGATGAAGATACCTCCTAGTAGGAGAGGGTTCATCAGGTTTAAGTTGTAGATGTTCATGAAGTCTACGTAGTTTGCCTTGCTGGCCACAAGCCCGATAAGCTCGCCGCTGGCAGAAACAGCACGGTTTCCGCCGTCAAGAATTTTTGCGCCGTCGATATTTGCGACGGCATTTACCAGGTCTTGGCTGTGGTTTGCGAAGGTGACGGAACCTACGTTCCAGAGGCCCTTGGCAGACGAGGCCAGGTGCCCGATCCATATCTTGATTTCTTCGACGTAAGATGCCAGCAGGGCCATTGCGGTAAGGGCTGCCGAGCCGATGGCGAATCCCTTGCCTGTGGCGGCGGTGGTGTTGCCTAGCATATCCAATTCGTCGGTACGGGCCCGGACGCTGGCGTCGAGGCCTGCCATCTCAGCATTGCCACCGGCGTTGTCGGCGATAGGCCCGAAGGCATCTGTTGCAAGAGTGATGCCCAAAGTGCTAAGCATGCCCACCGCTGCAAAGCCCACACCGTAAAGGCCCATGGCCATATTCTCAAAACCGCCAGCACATCCAAATGCGGCGATGATTCCAATCACGATGGTCACAACGGGAAGCCCAGTAGAGAACATGCCCACCGAGATGCCATCAATAATGGTGGTGGCTGGCCCAAGCTTGGCCTGGCCTGCAATGCCTCTGGTAGGCTTGTAGGCGTCGGAGGTGTAGTATTCCGTAAACTGTCCGATAAGCACACCAGCCGCCAGTCCCGAAAGTACGGCACCAAAGATGCCAAGCTCAATAAAGCCAAGCTTCACCATAATAAGCAGGGCGATAAGGATCATGATAGAGGAACCCAGGGTTCCCGTAAGCAGAGAATGCAGCAGGTTCTTGGTGGTGGCGTCTTCTTTGGTGCGGACCATAAAGATGCCGATAACCGAAAGCACGATTCCTACGGCCGCTACCACCATGGGGGCAATCACATAGTTGAGCCCTCCGGGTAGGGCAGCGCCAAGGGCAGCTGTCGCCAAGATAGAGCCGCAGTAAGACTCGTAAAGGTCGGCTCCCATGCCGGCCACGTCGCCTACGTTGTCGCCCACGTTGTCGGCGATGGTGGCCGGGTTCCTGGGGTCGTCTTCGGGAATGCCCGCTTCTACTTTGCCCACGAGGTCGGCACCCACGTCGGCAGCCTTGGTGTATATCCCGCCGCCCACACGGGCAAACAGGGCCTGCAGGGAGGCGCCCATTCCAAAGGTCAACATGGTAGTGGTGATTTCTACCGTCTTGCCGTGGAGCCATACCTCATTTTGCAAAAGTGAATCGCTCCAACCACCTAACGCTAGTTTGTTCGCAACGCTGGCGCCGAAACCGAAAACATTGTGGTCGTAGATGTAGTTTAGCAAAATGAACCAGGCCGAAATATCCAGCAGGCCAAAGCCCACCACCACAAGGCCCATGACAGCACCGCTACGGAAGGCGATGACAAGGCCTCGGTTCAAGCTGCTCATGGCGCCTTGTGCCGTTCGGGAACTAGCGTAGGTCGCCGTCTTCATTCCCAAAAAACCGCACAGGCCGCTGAAGAAACCGCCGGTAAGGAACGCCACGGGTACGAAGGGGTTCTGTATACCCATAAAGGCGAGCACCACGAACACGGCGAACAGCACCGCAAAAACGATGGAAACTGTCTTGTATTGGCGCCGCAGGTAGGCGAATGCCCCCACCCGCACAAAGTGGGCGATGGCTTTCATTTTATGGTTGCCGTCGGGGGCCTTTTTCATGGCCCTGTAAAACAGGTAGGCCGTAGTGAGGGCGAAGAGGGCGGCAACGGGAACAAGGAACCAAAAACTGGGAATTGTAGTCATGGGAACCTCCTATTGGAAATCTATCTCTAAAAAGTGCAAAAAGCACAAAAGTTCTGTTTATTTGCGACAAAAAACTGAAAAATGGGGATAAAAAAGGCAAAAAATAACGCCCTCTTTTGCAGAGAGCGTTAAAGAGAGATTATTGAACTATCAATTTTGAAATTCTACTACGGTAGCGTGAACTGCTTCATGAAATTCCAGCCGATGCTCGGGCACGGGTCTTGGTGTCCGCTTCCATTGCAGGGCTCATTTTTATTTGAGCAAAGCTTGTTGACGCACAGGCCCACTTTGACCCCGCCGTTACAGGTGTTGTAGATGTCACAACCGTTGGCATCCTTGGTGGGGCTTCCCGTGCAGCCATCCATCTTGGCCCATTCCTTGAAGTTGTCTTGGGCTCCCATAAAGGTGATGGGTTTCCCGTTGACTATCTGTGACAATCCTCCTTCGTACATAACGACATTGTCGCCTGTTCCGCGCATATTCAAGATGGGAATGGGACGTGCGGGCTTGCACAATCCGGCTTCTACGATTTCCCTGGCGAGGTCGAAAGACCCGGGTACCACTGCGGCATAGATGTCGGCCATGAAGCAGGCTGCATAGTTGGACATGCCACCGCCCATGGAGTATCCGGTAGCGTAGATACGCTTGCCATCGATATAGGCCTCCTTGCGGGTTTCTGCGATAAAGTGGCGGCTGAAGGTGACGTCGTCGGCATCGGTGCAGCAGGGGCCCACATTCCAGGCCCGTGCATTACCCATGAATCCACCTGGAGGACTGGGTTCCCCTTCGGGGTAGATGATGATGACGGCGTCATCGTGAGTAACGTCTTCGTAGAGGGCTGAGCCGGACCTCATATCTGCTGATCCATTGATGGGGTGATAGTCGACGATCATCGGTACGGGTTTCGATCCGTCGTATGTATCGGGAACATACACGATATACTTACGACCGTCAACAGTACGGTTGTACCTGCCCGGCTTGAGCACGGTAGAGGGCTTGATATTCTCGGTGGCAAAGGAGGCTACCGATATGGTAGTGGAAGATGTGGCAGAGGAAACCGTAGTCGAGGAGACCCCTGTCACGGAGCTGCTGGAAAGCCCTGTATTGGCCTTTGCCTTCATGGTGACGATGACATCGGTTTCATTCTCCTGCATCATCTGGTAACCGGTATCTTCGTAGCCTTCTTTGGTAAAGAAGAATAACGGGAGAGCGTCGCCCTCTTTCATGAGGGAGTTGGCGTGGTTCAACGCATAGGAGAGGTTTCTTCCGTCGGCGTTGATGCGGACGAACTTTACGCCCCTGATGTGGTGACTGGACAGGTCGAGGGTCACAGTACCGTGAGCCTGGTAGAGGGTCTGCTGGTAGAACACCTTGCCAAGGGCGTTGATGACCGTGACCTTTAGAATGTTCGCATTGACATTGTCGATGGTCAGGTTCTTGCCTACGAATTGAATGCTCATTTGAGCATTAGAAATCCTGGCCAGGGCCTGGGCGTCGTCGTTGTTACCGGGATTGGCATTGTTGCCGGGCTTGTTGCCAGAATCGATGACATCGACAATCTGGGCTGCACCGTCCACAAAGCTAAACTTGCCCTCGGAATTGGTTTCCGTAGTTGCTCCGGATACGTTGAAAGAGGTGATTTTTACCCCGGGGAGAGGGGTGCCGTTTTCTGATTGGACAGTACCGCTGAGGCTCCATCCGAAGGCGGGACCGCAAAACACTCCCAGCAGTACCGCGCCTTTAACGATTCGCCGAAATTTGGGAATCCACATAGGTTTGCTCCTTTTTGATTCCCCAAAACTCCATTCCTGTACCTAAATCTAATTAAAAAAATGTTTTTGGGGTCATTTGAAATTTTATTTTACTTTTGACCCCCCTTTTTTAAGTATCTTTGTACGTATGCAGTCTATTGAGAATGAAGCATCTATTGCACAGGACTATTTGTCCAAGATTTCTGTTCAGGCGGAAGCCTTATTTGACAAGTACCTCCCTCCGGTGACGGATCAGCCCTGCCGGTTGCACGAGGCCATGCGCTATTCTATGCTGGCGGGCGGTAAGCGCCTGCGGCCCGCCCTTGTTAGGGCTACTTTTGACATGTTTGGCGGCAAGGGCGACAACGTTGAGCTTGCCATGGTCGCTCTGGAGATGATCCACACCTTCTCCCTGATTCACGATGACCTGCCCTGTATCGACAACGACGATTTCCGTAGGGGTAAGCCCACTAGCCACAAGCAATTTGGTGAAGCTACTGCCGTCATGGCCGGTGATGCTCTTTGCGTGCTGGCATTTGAACTCATGGGCAAGACGGGCAATGCCCGGGCGATAGAGGTTTTGGCACACCTGCTCAGCACCTACGGCCTTATTGGCGGCGAGATGATCGATATTGAGTGCGAAGGCAAGGAAGTGGACCTGGAAACGGTGGACTATATCCATTACCACAAGACGGCGGCCCTTATCGAGGCTGCCCTTCAGGTGGGTGCCATGCTTGCCGGTGCAAGTGATAAGGATATCCAGATTATCCGCAAATACGGTAAGGCTATCGGCCTTGCATTCCAGATTGTAGACGACATTTTGGACATTGTTTCCACGACTGAGGAACTGGGTAAAGATGCCGGTTCCGACATCGAGAAAGGCAAGGCTACCTACCCCTCTGTTGTGGGGCTGGACCAGTCCAGAGAAAAAGCAAAGGAACTTTACGAGGAATCCATCCACGCCTTGGATGGGCTCTCTTGCGACACGAAGGTCCTTCGGGCCATGGCCGCATTCATCATTACCCGGGTTAAATAATGGAACTGAAGAACATAAAGTCTCCAGAGGACATTAAGCATTGTTCTGTGGAGGAACTTTATAACCTGGCGTCCCAGGTTCGCGAGGCTATTATTAGCCAGGTGGCTAAGCATGGCGGACACTTGGCGTCCAGTCTCGGGGTGGTGGAACTGACCATTGCCCTCCATTACGTGTTTAACGCTCCCGAAGACAAGATCGTTTGGGATGTGGGCCACCAGGCCTATGTGCATAAGCTTTTGACGGGTCGCTACGACCGGTTCGACACGCTGCGCCAGCAGGGCGGCATTTCTGGATTCTTGAAACGCTGCGAAAGCGAGTACGACTGCTTTGGCGCGGGGCATGCCACCACCTCTATTTCGGCGGCTCTTGGCTTTGCCGTGGCCCGCAACCATTTCAACCGCAAGAACAACGTGGTGGCGGTCATCGGTGACGGCTCCATGACAGGCGGTATGGCTTACGAGGCTCTGAACAACGCTGGTATTTCTAAGCAGAACATGACCATCATCTTGAACGATAACAAGATGAGCATCGCCCCCAACGTGGGTGGGTTCAGCAAGTACCTGAACAGGGTCATTTCGGACCCGGTCTACAACAAGATGCGCTCTGACCTGGACCGCCTCATGACAAGGCTCCCCGGAGTACTAGGGAGTAGGTTCCGCGATTTGTTCTTGCAGGTGGAAAACGCGGCGAAGAACGCCGTGAAGCCAGGCGCCTTCTTCGAAGACCTGGGTATTCGCTATTTCGGGCCTATCGACGGTCATGACATCAACGAACTGATCATGATTCTCGAGAGGGTCAAGTCTCAGCCGGGGCCTTGCCTGGTCCATGTTCTGACCGAGAAGGGCCGTGGGCTGAACGCCGCCGAGAAGAACCCCACCAAGTTCCACGGCACAGGACCCTTCGACCCCGAAAGTGGGCTCCCCCTTTCGCCGGGCAGTCCGAACCCATCCCTTACCAGCGTGTTCGGAAAGACCCTGCTGGAACTGGCCAAGAAGGATGATCGCATTATCGGGATTACGGCCGCCATGCCTACGGGCTGCGGTCTGGACATTGTGGCCAAGGAACTGCCCGACCGGGTGATAGATGTGGGCATTGCCGAAGAGCATGCGGTGACCTTTGCCGCAGGCCTTGCCTGCGACGGAGTGGTGCCGGTGGTGGCTATCTACTCCAGCTTTATGCAGCGGGCCTACGACCAGATTATGCACGACGTGGCCCTGCAGAAACTGCACGTGGTGTTCGTGCTGGACCGCGCGGGCCTCGTGGGCGCCGACGGGCCTACCCATCACGGGACCTTTGACCTGTCGTTCCTCCGCACGGTGCCGGGCATGACCATCCTTGCGCCCAGCGACGAAAACGAACTTCGGGATATGCTGAAGGCTTCCATCGATATGGAAGGCCCTGTGGCTATCCGTTACCCCCGCGGGACCGCCCTTGCCGAGAAGCTTTTGGAGCCGCCTGCGACAGTAGATGTGAAGCTCCCGAAGGTTTTGGAACAGGGTAAGGGCATTTTGCTTCTGGGCGCAGGCTTCATGACCAACGAGCTCAAGAAGACGGCCGAAATGCTTCGGGCGGCAGGACATACCCCCACTCTCGTGGATGCCCGTCTGGTGAAACCCCTGGACTCCGAATGCTATAAAGATTTGTTCGAGAAGCACGATGTTATCGTCACTCTCGAGGATAATACTGTGGTGGGCGGTTACGGCTCTGCCGTGATGGAACTTGCCGCAGATCTTGGATATTCAGGCAAGAAATTCTTCCGGTTCGGAAATCCGGATAATTTCGTGGAGCAAGGTGAAATCAAGAACCTTTATAAACTCTTGAAGATCGATGGCGAGTCTGTCGCCAAACAACTGATGGAAAAACTATGAGCGAAGAAAACAAGACCCCGCGTACCATAAGGAAAACTTTGGACCGCAAGTTCGGCGTCAGCGAAAGCCGCGAAGAACGCCGCCCCCGCCGTGAAGAAAGAAGCGGCGATGACAGGGAATTTGGCCGTGGCCCTCGTGGCGACCGCCCCCGTGGACTTCGTGAAGACGGAAGCCGGCGCGAAGGCCGCACTGGCGAGCGCGGCTTTGACCGTGAACGTCGCCCCTTTGATCGCGACCGCCGTCCCCGTCGTTTTGACGACAAGCCCTTCGGACGTTCCGAACGCTTTGGCCGTTCTGACCGTCGCCATGAAGGTGACCGCCCCTTCCGCGGGTTCGACAAGGTTAGCAAGCCCATCTACCGTCAGCGTCCGGAACAGAAGGCCGAAGTTAATGCCGACGAGACCCTGGACGAATCTGTATTGGAAGCCCGTTTGGCCGCTTCCGAAGCTCCCGAGGCTTCTGGCTCCAATCCGCCTTGGTTCAAGAAGCTCCTGGCCCTCACCACAGAAAAGGGTCGCGAACGCGAAGGCCGCTTCTTGGGAGAAGGTGTTCATGTGGTGAACGAACTGGTGAACAACCATCGTGAGTTGGTCATTGCCGTTTATGCCGTGGAGGGCTTTGATGATAAGGGCCTGCTGGCTGCCATTAACGATGCTGGCATTACGCTTCATGAAATGTCTGCCGACATGATGAAGCAGATTAGCTCTACGGTAACGCCCCAGGGTATTATCGCCCATTGCCGTATTGCCAATACCAAACCGGTTTATGAATCTAGCCGCAGCGTGCTTACGCTGGTAGACGCCGTGCAGGATCCGGGTAACTTGGGAACGCTGTTCCGCACCAGCCTTGGCTTTGGTTCCGACGGCATGATTCTTGGCCGCGGTACCGTGAGCCCCTTCAATCCGAAGGTGGTGCGTGGTTCTTCGGGAACGTTCCTGCGTGTGCCTTTTGAGTTCGATGTTGACCTGATTGACCAGATCAACTTCTTGCGCAGCAAGGGCTACACGATCATTGCAACAGACTTGCATGCCAAACAGTCCCTGCGCCAGATCCCGGAACGCAAGCTCCGCAAGATGGCCTTCTTGGTGGGTAACGAAGGTGCGGGCACGAACCCCTACCTAATTGAACTTGCCGACGAAACGGTAAAGATTCCTATGAGCAGCGAACTGGAATCCCTGAATGTGGCGGTGGCCCACGGCATTCTCAGCTACGAAGCGGCCCAGATTCAAGAGGAACTCCGGTAATGAATTTTCATGGACTTCTAGAACAGCGTATCGCCAAGTGCGGCAACCCGATTTGCTTGGGCATGGATCCGGTGTTGAAGCTGATCGATCCCTGTTGCCCTAATGGCTCTGCCGAAGATAAGATCAAGCGCTTCTATTCCGAAATTCTAGAATGCGCCCTTAAGCGTGGGGTGACTCCTGCTGTGGTCAAGCCCAACAGTGCCTACTACGAATGCGTGAGCGTGCAGGCTATGCTGGTGTTGCAGCAGCTGATTGCTGACTACAGGAGCGCAGGCATTCCGGTGATTCTCGATGCCAAGCGCGGTGACATCGGTAAGTCCAGCGCCGCCTATGCAACGGCTGCCTACGATGTGTACAAGGCCGATGCTGTGACGGTTTCCCCCTGGATGGGCGCCGATTCTGTGGGTCCGTTCATTCGCGAAAATTCCGAAGGTAATGGCGCCTACGTGCTGCTCCGTACAAGCAACAAGGGCGCTCATGATTTTCAGGACCTGAGCGTTGTCCGCAGTGACGACCCTCGTGACAAGGCAGAGGCATTCTACTCCGTCGCCGACAAGATTATGGAATGGGACGGAAACCTCGGTTACCTTGGCGCTGTTGTGGGAGCAACTCACCCTGAAGAACTTGAAAAGATTACGGCCTACACGGTGGCCAACAAGCACGAGATTCCCTTCCTAATTCCGGGCGTGTCCATTCCGGGCGTGCCGGGCGGTCAGGGTGGCGATGCCAAGACTGTTCTTACCGCCATTGCAAACGGCGGTGGCAAGCGCAAGTTCCACGTGCTCAACAGTTCTAGCGGCCTAAACTTTGCCTACCAGCGTAGCGGCAACCCGGCGAACTTCGCAGGAGACTGCATCGACGCTTTGGAAAAGCTTGCGGAGGCCTGCGATATTTAATTCAGATTTATGAATTCGGAATTAGGAATTGATTTTTCTAATTCCGAACTCCGAATCCCGAACTCCGAACTAACTATGCGTTTCCTTGCCATCATCATATTAGCCATAGCGGTCATTGCGGCGGCCTTCCATTATGCGAAGCCGCTACCCAGTACAAACTTTGATGAGTCATTCTTGCCTAAGGCCGACTACGTGAAGTATGTCGCCGCGGGCAACGATGCGTCGGTAGCGGGCTTGTTCTGGATAAAGGGTTTGACGGAACTAGGTGACAGTTTCTTATCTGGAAAGGAATACACATACTTGAGTCATGTGGCCAATCTGTGTACTGAATTGGATAGCCTGTTCTATACGCCCTATTATTTTGTGAGTGCCATAACGCCCATGGATTCAAAGGACACTACGGATTATGTTGTGATGCGCCGAGCATTAAAACTGTATCCGGATCAGTGGCGGCTTGCTGTTTCCCATGCTCTTCGCTTGTCTAAGGGCCCATATCCGAACAAGACGGCGGCGGCTAATGTGATGCGGCCCTATTTTGATAGTCCGGACACGACTATTCCGCCACATATCCGCATGATGTATAAGACCTTTGAATTGGATACCATGCAGACAGAAACGGCCATAGAGATGGTGCTGAACGACGTGATGCAACCCCGTTTCAAGAAATTCCGTAGCAGCTTCTACAACAAGACATACCGCATTCTCGGCTATCGTAACAAGAAGACTGCGGCAGACTCGACTGTGCTCAATGAAATAACGAAGACCATAGACTTGTTTGCTGACGGAAAAATCTCGCCAGCCCAGGCATACAATCACCTGCTGCAGCTGAAAAGGCCTGAAGAGGTGAAGCTGGACTCGACCGTTGCGGTCTCTGATTCTACGGTGATATCTGCTGCAGATTCTTCTGCAGTTGCCGACACGTCAGCGTTAAATTAATTCTTGACTACTTCTCGCAACGCTTGGCGTTGTTCGGGAGCCCCATCAGTTCAAAGGCGTTCTTGCAACGGAGCCTCAGGTCGTCTTTCTCTTTCTGAGGTGTTCCCTTGAGTAAGGAGCGTTCCCAGAGGATGGTGGCGGTCATGTAGGAGTAGTTGCTCTTGATGGCCTTTTCTTCGGCGGTTTTGTAGAAATCGGCCGCATCGGAATTCCCTAGTAACCTGGAAACGTTTGCTGCGGTGTAGGCGTAGAAGCCTTCTTCGTCATCGCTATTTTTGGCCGTCATCTTCAGGGCCTGTTTGGCATCGTCTTCACGCTTGTTGCCTGCGTAAGAGACGGCGCAACCCGAATAGAAGGCTGCCTTTAGAGATTCGTCGCACTTTTTGAGGCTGGACTCATCAATGGACCTGCAGATTTTTTCACCGTCGGCAAAATTTTCTCTTGCGTTTGCCAAGGAAATCTTATTGATGTTGAACATCAACTTCGAGTTGTCGTCCATTGCCTCTTGGCGGACGACTGTGAGCAGGGAATCGGCAAAATTCAAGTCCAGACTCATGATGCGGACTTTGGCCATGGAAATGAGGATGCGCCCCTCTGCTCCTAGATCTGCCTCTTTGCGGCTTGCCAGGAGTGCCCGTTCCAGCTGGCCGTAGCCTTTGGCGAATTTCCCTTTGCTTATGGACTTTTGTGCACGGAACGCAAGCACCGAAGATTCGGAAGCGAAGCTCACTCCAGAAAGAAGAACGACGAGTGCCAGGGCGAAGAGTCTATTTACCATAGGGTCTCCACCATGAAGGGTATGCTGTCGCGGTTGGGCAGGTTCCGGTTGATGATCCACATGTTGGAAACGCCTTCCATCAGCTCGTCCGCATTCTGCAGGGTGTTTTCCGTGCTTTCCATAAAGTCCGAAAGCCCGATGGTAATCTTCCCGAGTTCGGCAATCATGTCGTCTGCACGGCCCACTGTGCCTTCAAGTTTGCCCATAAGGGCGTCCACTTTCCCAGGCAGGGGTTTCAGTTCTGTCATCATACCCGAGACGTCATCCATCATGCCGGAGACATTGGTCATCATGCCGTCCATCCGGTTTATGAGGGGCGGAACGGTTAGCTGCAAGGTATCCATCAGGTTTGAAACCTTGTGGATTGCTCTTGTGCCACTGAGGGTGATGTCGTCAAGTCGGCCAAGCTGGCGGTTCAGGTTGTCGTAAAGGGCTCGGGAACCGAAAAGGGCCCCGATGGTAGTTCCCGTGTCCATGGCCATAGCCACAAGGGTGTCTGCGGCATCGATAAGCAGGTTCACGCGCCCGAGCAGTTCGTTAGCCGTCTCTAGCACGGTTTCGATATCCTGTGCCTTGCCAGGGGGCAGGAACTCGCCGTCTTCTAGGACGCGCCCTTTGCCACGCCGGGCTTCAATGTTGATAACACGGGCAGAAATCACGTTTTGGTCACGGATGGCGTACACCTGGGCGCTGTCGGTAATCCAGCCCTGGTATTTCTTGTAGATGGTGAACTCCATGTACACGCCATCGCCTTCGATCTTCATGTCGGAAATCTGGCCCACGTCCACACCGCTGATCTGCACGCGGGTGCCGGGCCTGAGGCCCAGGGCCTTGTCGAAGGTACTATGGAGTTTATACTCCTCTACGCCGATCATTCCGCTGGTAAAAAGCTTCGTGTAAAGCACAAGCCCGAATATCATCACGGCAACCGTGAAAAAGATACCGACCAAAAGGCCGGACATCTCCATCCAGTTTATCTGCTTGATGGGCTTGAACTTCATGCAAAAAAATATAGAAACAGGTAAGCCCGGTACCTCGTTTCTAGTTTCTAAAACCTAATTTTGGAATATGAATTTTCTTGATTTTTTGAATAAATCAGTTACGCCGTATCATACGGTAGAGAGTATTAAGCAGATTTTGGCGCCTTTGGGCGCCGGAATAAAGTTTTTTGAACGTGGTGGCGCCCTGATAGCGGTTCGGCCGCCATTAAAAGCCGGCGAAGAATCAAGACTTAGGATAGCCCTTGCCCATACGGACTACCCGACTCTGAAAATTACACCCAATCCGGACAGTTCGGCGGCAGGGGTACGGACCCTCCACCCGGAGATTTATGGGAGCCCCATTTTTACAAGTTGGCTGGACCGGGACCTTGGATATGCGGGTCTCTTGGCATTTGAGCAGAATGGCAAGGTGCAGACCAAATTGGTTCGCGGCGACAAGCTGTTCCGTATCCCGCAGCTGGCGGTCCATTTGAACAGGGGCGTGAACCAGGATGGGCTTAGGGTAAATCCTCAGACGGACATGAACGTCCTGTGGACGGCCATGGGCGGTCATGAACGTTTTGAGAAGGCCTTGTCGGGAGAGCTTCCCGATGGCGCTAGACTTCTGGATTTTGATATCCAGCTTTTTGATGCCCAGCCTGCACAATATGGCGGCTTTGAAGACGAGTGGATTTATTCGGGAAGGCTTGACAACCTGAGCAGCTGCCATGCCATTGCAGAAGCTTTTGCTGTGGCTAAACCTTCGGAAAAGGATTTCCAGGTGGCGGCCTTCTTCAATAACGAGGAAGTGGGTTCAAATACCCGAGAAGGTGCTGCCGGTAACTTCTTGAAAAGTGTTCTGGATTCCTTAATCCCCAATTTCGAATTCCGAACTCCGAATTCACTGGCCCTTTCTATCGACATGGCCCACGCCTGCCATCCGAGCTTTGAAAACAAGCACGAAGGTAACCATGCCCCCGTTCTGGGCGGTGGCGTTGTGCTAAAGACCAATTCTCAAAAAAGATACGCCAGCGACGTGTATTCCTGTGCGCAATTCAAGCTGCTTTGCGAACAAAATAACATTCCGTACCAGACTTTCGTAATGCGTAACGACATGCCCTGCGGTTCAACGGTGGGCCCGACAGTTTCGGCAAATCTCGGAATCCCCACGGTGGATATCGGCGAACCCATGCTCAGCATGCACAGTATTCGCGAAATGACGGCAAAAAAAGATCACCAAGGCATGATCGCCCTGGTGTCTGCATTCTACTTGTAAGTCTTGTTTACGAGAGCCACTTGAGTAGGCGTATGACGCCCATCTTGGCGCACTCGTTGTGGGCCGAGACGTTGGTGCGGTGCTCGATGGCCTTGCGGTTCTGGTGGTAGAATTCATAGGCGCGGAGCAGCATTTCTTCGTTGGTCTTTGTGGGCTGGAAGCCCAGTTCTTTCTTGATTTTTGACGTGTCGAAAACGAAGGTGCTGGCAATCATCTTGTACTGGTAGGGGCCGAGGGGCGAAATGCCGAGCTTGCTGGCGAGCTTCATGCAAGGGATAATAAACCATTTGGGGAAATGGGCCAGCCTGGATTTTGACTTGCCATGCTCGATGACGTAGCTGTACACCTCGTTGAAGGTCTTCACGTTGTCCGAGCCGATGTTGAATACGGTGGTCCCTTGGTAATTCAAGGCGAGTTCACAGGCGTTGGCCAAGTCCTTCGCGTAGATAAACTGGTAACGGTTGTTTCCGTCGCCTACCATCCAGAGTTTTCGGTTTTCGTCAATAAATTCAAAGAGGATGGAAAGCAGTCCGAGTCGACCTTCGTCCATGATGGTAGGACAGCGGAAGATGACAGAGTTTAGCTTATCTTTGCGGGCGAAGAGAATTT
The DNA here is from genome assembly GCA_946186895.1 of uncultured Fibrobacter sp. GTDB lineage: Bacteria > Fibrobacterota > Fibrobacteria > Fibrobacterales > Fibrobacteraceae > Fibrobacter. The sequence continues at coordinate 11,459 of CAMHOW010000009.1, read as the reverse complement.
TTTCCCCTTCCAGCTTGGACTTGCCGTAAATCTCGATGGGGTTGGGTTCTTCTGCTTCGGTGACGGGGTCGTCGAAATTCTTAGCCCAAAGGCAGTTCGAGGATGTGAACACGAGCTTGTTCACATTGTGGCGGATACAGGCGTCGGCAATAATTTCTGTGCCATCTACGTTGGATGTCCAGAGGTTGTTGATGCGCTTGCGGTCGTGGGCCAGCATGGCGGCCAGGTGGAACACGGCGTCAAACTGGTTTTCGCTGAATATCTTTTCCACCAGCTCCTTGTCGCGGATGTCCCCCAATATGCTAGTAAGGTTTTCGTGCTTGTCTGGGTCAGGGCATAGGTCGATACTTACGCATTTATGGCCCTTTGCAAGGAGCTCCTTTTTGAGAATGGAGCCAAAGAATCCGGCGCCGCCGGTAATCAGGAAACAGGACATGGCTAATACCCTATGTGTAGAATTACTTTGGGGGTAAAATTACTAACTTTTTTGCTATGGATTTCGAAAGTTCCGTGCTCGGAAAGATAAAATCGAAGATTCCCAGCCGAAGGGGAGTTGTGGGCCAGTTCTTACGGTATTTCGTGACTGGCGGTCTCGCCTTTATTGTGGATTTTGGGGCTTTTGCACTTGCCCTCTACTATTTTGACATCCATTACCTGATTTCGAACTTGATTGGCCTTGCGGCAGGAAACGTGGTCAACTACCTCTTGACCGTGAGGTGGGTGTTCAGCACGGAAAAGCGTAAAATGGAAAAGTACGTTTTTCTGGAAGTGGTTGTTTTTGTGTTGATAAGCCTTTTCGGGATGGGATTGAACGAATTGCTGATGTATGTGTTTGTCGGCGTGCTTGGTATTCAGGAAATGATATCCAAGGTGGTTGCCGCAATAATCGTACTTCTGTACAATTTTCTTGCGAGAAAATTTATTCTGTTCAAATCGGGAAACAAAAAACCGAATTCCTAAGGTACTTTATGAGTGAAGAGAAAAAGATTGCCGTAATCGCCGGTGCAGGCCCTGCGGGTCTGACCGCCGCCCTAGAACTGTTGCGCACTACAGGCGTGAAGCCTGTGATTTTTGAGGCCGAAGACGTTATCGGGGGCATTTCCAGGACGGCCCGCTACAAGGGCAACCGCATGGACATCGGCGGCCACCGTTTTTTCAGCAAGAGCGATACGGTGATGGACTGGTGGCAGGGGATTTTGCCTCTGCAAGGTTCCGCCAGCAAGGACGATATCGCCATCGGGCGTAGCGTTCCGCTGGTAACGGGTGGCCCCGATCCCGAGAAGACGGACTACGTGATGCTTTGCCGTAGCCGCCTCAGCCGTATTTTGTTCCTTCGCAAGCTTTTTGACTATCCGGTGAGCCTGAACGGCGATACCATCCGTAACCTCGGACTCTGGCGCATGTTCAAGATAGGCATGAGTTACCTCAAGGTGCAGCTCTTGCCCGCCCGTAAAGAAAAGAGTCTCGAAGACTTCATGATCAACCGCTTTGGCGTGGAACTTTACCGCACCTTCTTTAGGGACTATACCGAAAAGGTGTGGGGCGTGCCTTGCAACAAGATCAGCCCCGACTGGGGTGGCCAGCGTATCAAGGGACTTTCGATTACAAAAACCGTAGTGCATGCGCTCAAGCAGATTTTTGCCGGGAAAAAGAAACCGGACGCGGGTGCTGCCAACGGAGCGGACATCCGCCAGAAGGATACCGAGACGAGCCTGATAGGCCAGTTCCTCTATCCGAAATTCGGACCTGGCCAGCTCTGGGAAACGGTGGCCGAGAAGGTGCTGGAGAAAGGTGGCGAAATCCACATGAACTCGAAGGTGGTGGGCGTGAACCGCTCTACCGACGGCAAGCGTGTGGAAAGCGTAATCGTGGACCGCGGAAATTCCACGGAAACGGTTTCCTGCGACTATTTCCTCAGCACCATGCCGGTAAAAGAACTTGTGGCTGCCATGGACAACGGGAAAACGCCCGTGCCCGCAGAAGTCAAGCGCGTGGCTGACGGACTCGTGTACCGAGACTTCATCACAGTGGGCCTCCTTCTAGACAAGTTGCTCATCAAGAATCCTGCAAAACCAGGTACTCCCGAAAGCAAGCTCAAGTTTGTGGCCGACAACTGGATCTATGTGCAGGAATCCGACGTGAAACTCGGCCGCATCCAGATTTTCAACAACTGGAGCCCTTACCTGGTGGCCGATCCCGAAAAGGTTTGGATTGGTCTTGAATATTTTGCTACCGAAGGCGACGAGATGTGGCGCATGCCCGATGCCGACTTTATCAAGTTCGCCATCGCCGAACTTGACAAGATAGACGTGGCGAGGCCTGCCGACGTGCGGGATTCCGTGGTGTTCCACATCAAGAAGGCATATCCTGCCTACTTTGGTACTTACGGTGAGTTCAACAAGATTCGTGATTATGTGGATCCGATCGAGAACCTGTTCCTGATGGGTCGAAATGGCATGCACAAGTACAACAACATGGACCACAGTATGCTTGCTGCCATGGAAGTGGTAAAGTGCATCCGCGAAAACTCCGCCGACAAGACCGCCCTCTGGAGCGTGAACAGCGAAGAAGACTACCACGAAGGAAAGAAGGCCTAGATCGGTATTTTTAATGAAAAGAATCCTGAAAATTTTTAGGCAGCCGGAACTTTATATAGTGCTGCTACTTGCTTTTGTGTTAGTAGTGCTGAAGGTTTCTGCTCCTGTTATCAAGAATGTTACTCTAGAAAGACAGAATGAAACAAAAGAAGTCGTGCTCCCGATTCTTAAGCGGATGGATCAGGGCGAAGTTTTTTCTGTCAAGTTCGGTTTGAATACGGGATGGTCTCATGGATTGTCCCTAAAATTGGTTCCCGATGATTGCCTTTTGGAGATGTCCATAAATGGTAAGTCTGTGGACCCGAAGCAGTTTCCGGGTTATTGCGATTGGGCTTCTGGATTCACGTTGACAAAACAAGATTTTGAAAAATACGCGGGATTGCAGGATGAATATAATTTTGACTTGAAAATTCGAAACAATGGTGGTGCTGCAGGATTGTCCGCCTTGATGAAAGCGGACTCTTTTGGATCTCGTGCGCTTACTGTTGTGGTCTTTGTCCTTTTTGGATTGCTGGTTTTCTTGATAGGTTCACGATACAAATTGCATAAGGGAATCCTGTTGATTTTCTTGCTGGGACTAGCTTTGCGTGGAGCTTATTTCCAAGAAACAAGTTACAGCCAGCGAGCCTACGACGTAGATGGACATATTGAGTATGTAGGAATTGTGGCAGACGAGCACCGCATTCCAGACAATAAGGAATGTTGGACTTGCTACCACCCACCCCTTTATTACCTTTCGGCAATACCCTTCTGGGAAGCCTCTTTCCTGTTCGATTATTCCAAGCCCAGGGCGCTGCAATGGTACAGTTTTATCATGTCGGCATTGGCCCTAATCTTTGGGCTATATTGCTTGCGCATGCTTTTGACGGGTGGAGGTTTCTGGCTTGCCGCTCTGCTTTGGACTTTCTGGCCGTCCCTTGTCATGATGTCTCCGAGGATTACCAACGAAGCCATGTTTTGCATGGCGCATGTGATTTGTTTCTGGGCCATTCTGCGGTATATGGCCACAAGGAATGGCGCGTATGTGATTTTATCAGTGGCCCTTGCGGCAATGGCCTATTGGGCGAAATCTACGGGAATCATTACCATCGCCATGCTCGGATTGATGTTCCTTGTTTATTTTGTTCCTGGCAGATTGCTGTCTTTTGAACGCAAGAAGAAATCGGAATATATTGGTCTTGTGCTGTTCTTGGCCCTTTGCGGCACTGTGGGTGGCCTTGTCTTGTTCAATCCTGATATCGTTGGTAACTCCAAGAACCTGAACAGTGCCCTAATCGTGGGAGCACAGCCGGGTAATATGCTTTATTTTGATCTGGAAAACTTCTTGACCCACCCTTACACTAGTGCCTGGGATGACAACATGGGTCGGCAGTATTTCTTGAATTATCTCGCAAAGACATCCCTTTTCGGGGAATTCCAGTTGCTGAAAACCACGGCAGGGAATTGGCTTGCAACCATTATCAGTATTTCGCTGTTAGGCCTTGTGGGATTTGCCCTAGTGGGGCTTTGGCGAATAAAGTGGAATGCCAAGACAATTCTTTCCCTTGCTCAGATAGTGATGTTTGTTGTGGCAGTGGCGGCATTAAGGCTGAAATACCCTTATTCGTGCAGTAATGATTTCCGCTTTATACTTCCAGTATTGATTCCCTGTATTTGTTTGTCGGTTGAAGGAATTTTTGCCGAGAATGGCTCTGTACGTCGCCGAGTTGCGGGTGTGTTCCTTGTGCTGATTTTTAGTGGTTGCTCGACAGCTCTAATGCTTTTGCTATAGATTGGTCGTATAATTCTCATTTTTGTATATTACCATTGCAAAGATGAAGGCTTGAAAAATGCGATTGTTTTTGGTCATGTTGTGTGTGCTGTCGGTGTCGCTTTTTGCGCGACCTATAAACGACGGCAATAAACTTTTTAAGAATGGCGATTATGCCGGTGCTTTGGAAAAGTATATGAAGGCCCGGGAAGCGGAGCCTGCAAACCCTTTGTTGTTTTACAATATTGGCACTTGCCAGTACAAGTTGGGCAATTACGACGAGGCCAAGAAGGAATTGGAAAGCGCCGTACGCATGCCCGACAAGAAAATGGCTGCCAAGGCGGCCTACAACCTGGCCAATACACACTTTCGCATAGGTGAAAAGTCCGCCGAAGGTAGCGAACGCATTGCCGCCTGGCGTGAATCCGTCGCCTACTTGAAAAAGGCTATCGACCTGGACAATGGTTTTGAAAACGCCAAGAAAAACGTAGAAATCGTGCAGCGCAAGCTGAAAGAAGAACTGGACAAGCAAAAGCAGAACCAGGACCAGAATCAGGACCAGAACAACGACCAGAAGCAGCCTCCCCTGAGCGAAAAGGCGAAGGAAGTTCTGGCCCGTGCATTGCAGCTTTGCAAGGACGGCAAGTATGCCGAAGCCAAGGAAATGCTGGAAAACCTGATTGCCGAAGACGAAACGGCTGGTCAGCTCAGCGGGCATGTGCAGCGCATTGACGACATTATCGAAATCAAGGCTGGCCGAAAGCCCAAGACGAAGATTGACGCCAGCAACACCGACAACGACCTGGAGGTAATCTGATGAAGAGAAGTCTGTGGTCGGTGATTAGGTTGATAGGCCATAAACAGGATTGCTGTCCCCGCATTTTTTCGTGTCATCCCCGCGAAGGCGGGGATCTCCCCTCTGTTTTGAACGTCCGTTTATTTGCTTTTTTTGCCGTTATGTTCTTATCTGTCGCTGCCTTTGCCGCCCCCAAGTCGGCATCGGCCTACTACAGCGATGCGGCATTCCAGTATATTGAGAACCGCTTGCCCTCTGCAGAAATTACCTGTAACGAGGGCCTGCAATACTACCCCAACGATCAAAAGTTGCAGATGCTCCTGGACCGTATTCACGAGGCCAAGGACGAGCAGAAAAACGAAAACAAGAAGAACGACAAGAACCAGGATAACAACCAGGACCAGAATCAAGACCAAAACCAGCAGGACCAGCAAAACCAGGACCAGAACGGCGGCGGCAATTCCAGCGGTTCAGAAAGTTCCTCAAGCGCTTCCGATGAGCAGGACCAGAACGGCGGCGGCCAGTCCAGCAGCAGCCAGGAGGGCGGCAGCTCAGAAAGCAATAGCTCCGGCAGCGAAGGCGGTGCCGGCGAACAGCCCGAACCTGAGCAGCCCGAAGAAGGCTCAAGCGACAGCCAGGGCGATTCCTCTAACGATGGCGCAGAACCGGAGGAACAGCCCGTGCAGATGGGGGAGATGAGCCCGGAAGAAGCGGCACAACTCCTGAAAGATTTTGACGAACAGAACGGCGAACGCAAACCCTGGAAGCCTATCCGCGGCCAGGCACGGCCTGCTAAGGACTGGTAAGGAGGTTAATATGAAAACAATGCAATTCCTTCTCGTCGGTGCGCTGGCGTGCTCTGCATTGTTGTTGTCTGCGTGTACGCACAAGTCTCCTTCCGGTACGGGGACAGAGGAGGAAGCCCCGGAAAGGCTAGTCCCTTCGAAAGAATTGTCCGCCAATTACACCCTGCTGGACCTGTTTTATATCTATGGACACGCCCGTAACGAGATAGAGGGCAGTGTCGACGCCTACGTTGGTAAGGGTTCCGCTTTGGATAGCAAAAATGCTTTCGGAGAAAAGAGCTGCACCAAGGGATATTATGATGTGTGCTATATGTACAACCAGATGACTGACCCCTACACGCGTTACTATGACCCGACAATGGCCGCAGCGATGCTAGCATCCCTTGTCGAATCTGAAAAAGGCTTAAGGATTGTGGGGATTGAATCTGCCCCCTATGACGAATTTGACGTGGAACTGTTTGTTGTGACATCGGTAGATGAGGGGGCCAGGAACCTCGGAATCCAAGAAGGCGACCTCTATTCCATGGACGACTTAATGATGGCCTATGAGGAATATTCCGGTCAAGATACAATCATGCTGGACATTGCACGGCCATTTCAGAATCAGTTATATCCTGTAAAGGTTAAAGTTGCCGTCGAGGAAATAGGCCGGCTACCTACGGTGTACCTTCATTACGAGCAAGATGGTATGGGCGATTCCATACCGGTTATCAGGATAACGGAATTTGACAGTAAGACCTTGGACGACTCGGGTACTTATGGGGAATTTGCCGAAGCCCTGAAAAAGACTGCTGGTTCAAAAGCCACCATTATAGATTTGCGCAATAATGGTGGCGGGGATACCGATCATTGTATTGCCGCCGCAGAGCAATTTCTTTCTAAAGGGGATACCATTGTTATAGATATCATTGCCGATGCGGATTCTGTTTTGGCCGATGGCAGGCAGAAGTACATCCAGAAATTGGATACTGTGATTGTTGTCGCGGGCCAGGATGGAAGCGCAAGGGACCGCTATGTTGTTATGCTTGCGAATGAGATGTCGGCCAGTTGTGCAGAATTGATGCTTTCGGCCATTGCCTCCAACAAGAAATCCCCTGTGGTAGGTGCCTTGACTTACGGAAAGCAGATTGCGCAGTTGGGGATAGCGAAGGGGGAGGAAGACGTGGATATCCCCATTGCCTTGCCTGACGGATTGGCAATCATTACGGCAATGTATTCCTATGACAAAGACTGGAAACTATACCATGACTTAGGAATAGTTCCTGATTTTGAAATAAAAACCAGAAAGGCACAAATGGAAAAGGCTGTCGAACTGGCCAGTTCGGCGACCTATAGGCGCACTGCCGGATATGGTACCGAAAGGCTCGGTCACTTCGCAAAACCAGCCGTCCAGACAAGGGGAAGGTCCCCGCTGAAGGCCATGAAGATGCGCTACAAGATTATCCGCTGATTCCATGCCCTCCCGCACCTTCGCCGCCATAGATTTAAAGTCTTTCTTTGCCTCGGTGGAATGTATCCTCCGGGGCCTTGACCCCTTAAAGGCAAAGCTGGTGGTGGCCGACGAGAGCCGTACTGAAAAGACCATCTGCCTTGCGGTGACTCCAGCGTTGAAGGCCTACGGGATTCCCGGACGGGCCCGACTTTTTGAAGTGAACCAGAAGGTTCGGGAGGTGGAACGACGCACCGGCGAGAAGGTGGAATTCCTGATAGCAAAGCCCCAGATGGCAAGGTACGTGGAATATTCCACCAAGGTCTACAACGTTTACCTCAAGTACGTGAGCGCCGAAGACATCCATTCTTATTCCATCGACGAATGCTTTCTGGACTTGACGAAGTACCTCAAACTGTACAAGAAGACGGCTCGGGAGCTGGTGAAGACCATCATCCAGGACGTGCTTGACACCACGGGAATTACCGCAACGGGCGGTATCGGCACGAACCTTTACCTGTGCAAGATAGCCATGGACATCATGGCGAAGCACGTGGAGGCGGACAGCGACGGCGTGCGCATCGCGGAACTGGACGAGATGGGCTACCGCAGGCAGCTGTGGTCCCACAAGCCCATTACCAGTTTTTGGCAGGTGGGCCGTGGCATCGCAGCCAGGCTTGAAAAGTGCCACCTGAACCGGGGTCGCGGCATCCATACCATGGGGGACATCGCCCGGGTAAGCGTCAAGGAGCCCGACGCCCTGTACAAGATGTTCGGCGTGAATGCCGAAATCCTGATTGACCACGCCTGGGGTTACGAGCCTTGCACCATCGCTGACATCAAGAGGGCAAAACCCCAGTCCCAGAGCATGGGAGAGGGCCAGGTGCTGCAGGACCCGTACCCCTTCGACAAGGCCCGCCTGGTGGTGCGGGAAATGGTAGATACGGTATCCATGCGCCTGGTAGAAAACGACCTGGTGGCCAAGGGCATGGTGCTTACGGTAGGCTACGACCGGGAGAATGTGGACAAGGGAATTTATCACGGCGAAACGGTGCTGGATTTTTACGGACGCACTGTGCCGAAACCTGCTCACGGCACGGCTTCTATCGGGCATTACACCAGTTCCCAGTCCGCCTTTGCCGAGGCGGTCATGCGGCTTTTCGACCGGATTGTGGACCCGCAACTGACGGTGCGCCGCCTGAACCTGGTGGCCATCGACGTGGTAGATGAAAGCAACCAGGGCTACGACTTGTTTACCGATGCCCAAAAGCAGGAGCGTGAAAAGAAACGCCTCAAGGCTGAACTGCTTATCAAGAAACGTTTCGGCAAGAACGCCATCGTCAAGGGCATGGATCTGCAGGAAGGGGCCACCACCGTAGAGCGGAACGGACAAATCGGAGGACACCGTGCATAGCGACTATTCCGACATAATAGATCTGCCCTACCCGAGGGACGACTGGAACTTTCTCATGAAACACCCCCGCATGAGCATGGAATCCCGTGCGAAGATTTTTGCCCCCTTTGCGGCCCTGCGGGGCCACAGCACCGCCCTGGCCAAGACCGCCGAGCAGAAATTGGACGACGTGGCCCACGAATTGACGCTGGATGACCAGGAATTCGGGGTGTAAATTGGAATTTTTTTGCGTTTTCTTACAAAATAATATAGATTATGGGGACTCACTCCCCAAATTTAAGGAGCCTCTATGCTAATCCATAAAAGCTTCCCGCTGTTGCTTTTGTCAACGGTCACCCTGTCTTTTGCGGTGTCAAAGGTTTACATCAACCATGAGGGTTATGATGCCGCTCTACCCAAAACCGCCGTGCTTAAGACCACGGGCTTGATAAATGTGGGATCGCCCTTCTCCCTTTATTCTGGAGAAACTGAGGTTTATACCGGAAAGTTTACTGGAGGGGTGACTCCCTCGAGTTGGGAATCCGATGGTAGTACCTATTTTGTGGCTGATTTTTCGGATTTCAAGACTCCCGGAGTCTACACGCTTCGGTACACGGATTTAGGAAGTGAGCAGACGTCTCAAACGATCAAGATAGATGATGACCTGATGGGCAAGAACACCATAGTCACGGCTTTGGGTTATTTCAGAGGGGATCATTCGACCATGTATTCCACCGCGACCCTTTGGAACTCGGCAACGAAGGTGAATGTGTCTGGCGGTTATAACGATGCGTCGGGAGATGCAAGCAAGTATTTTTCGCACCTTTCCTATGCGAATTACCTGAACCCGCAGCAGATTCCCCTGACGGCTTGGGGTTTCTCCTTTATGCTGGAAAAGATTCCGGAGTTCCTGGAATCTAAAAGCGAACTTGACTTTGTCAAGGCAGAACTGACCTATGCCGCCGATTTTGTGCTTCGTATGCAGTCGCCGGATGGGTACTTCTATATGACCGTATTTGACCATTGGGGCGGAAGGTCCTCTGCGTATATATGTGCATTTTCGGGTTCCGATGGTGATGAAAGTGCCAACTATCAAACAGCCTACCGCGAAGGTGGTGGTATGGCTATCGCTGCCCTTGCACGGGCATCCACATTTGGCTTAAATGGCGACTCGACGGCGGCCCAGTATTTGGCTGGAGCCAAGCGGGGTTTTGAACATCTGGAGTCAAAGCAGTCTCCGGGTAGCACTTGTGCCTATTGCGATGATGGCAAGGAAAACATCATTGACGATTACACTGCGCTTATGGCGGCTAGTGAACTTTATTACGCAACGAAAGATTCCAAGTATCTGACGGCGGCTCGGACAAGGGCCTCTCACTTGGCTGGCCGCATTAGCGACGATGGGTATTTCTGGTCGGATGATGCCAAGACAAGGCCCTTCTGGCATGCAAGTGATGCTGGGCTCCCGCTTTTGTCCTTGATTCGCTACCTGGAGCTGGAAACGGATGAGTCTAAGGCAGCTCCTATCAGAACGGTGGCGGCAAAACATCTGGCCTGGCAGTTGAAGGTGACGGATCGTGCGAATAATGCCTTTGGCTATGCACGGCAGACGTACAAGACGCAAGGTGCAATCAAGAATGGCTTCTTTATTCCTCACGATAATGAATCGGGTTACTGGTGGCAGGGTGAAAATGCTCGTATAGGCTCCCTGGCCGCTGCCACCGTGTATGCGGCGAGATTCTTGCACTATGCAGATTCTGTAAAGGTGTTCCAGTACGCAGCCGATCAGCTGGACTGGATTATGGGTAAAAACCCGTTTGACATCTGCTTTATGTATGGCAAGGGGAGAAATAATCCCGAAAAATATACGGGTCAGGCATTGAGCCTCACTTTACCTGGCGGTATTGCGAATGGTATTACGGGCTACAATACAGACGGCTCGGGAATAGCCTGGAACGACACGCGTATCTATGTACATTCCTATGATAGCTGGCGTTGGGTAGAACAGTGGATCCCGCACACCACTTGGTACACGCTGGCGCTTGTCACGCGGTACGACGAAACGGCCTATTCCTTGCCCAAGCCTAGCAGCTCTTCGAGTCAGGGCGGTTCCGGCAATTCTAGCAGTTCCGCCGGCGGTAACGGTGATATTACCAGCTCCAATTCCGGCAGTAACGGAGACTCCGGTTCGGGCGACAGCTCCAACCCGACCGGAAAATCCTCTGGTTCCAAGGACAAGGGCGGCAAGAATACGGATGGTTTGTTCCAGGTTGCGACAGCCGATGGATTCTCGGTACTGCAATCCGGAAACGCCTTGCAGGTATCCTTCGCAAATCCTGACCAGCGTAAGTTCTGCCTGATGGATGTGCATGGCCGTGTGGTGATGAACACTATCTTGTTGAATGCAAGCAATACGGTCCAGCTGTCCACGCTACCTAAGGGAATCTACCTGGTGCATGTCCAGGGATTCTCCCCGAAGAAGATCGTAGTGCGGTAAAGCCCTTTACCATCCGTCGGTTTATACACCACGTCATGCTCGACCAGGTCGAGCATCCGTCAGCAACAAAGCCCCAGTTATTAAACTGGGGCGGTTGCCGTCTTTCGTGAGCTATCAAAAAAAAGTCCCCGACACTTGAACTGACCCCAAAAAGTTGGACAGTTTAAAGTTAGGATAAAACAGCATTATGA
>CAMHOW010000008.1 GCA_946186895.1 uncultured Fibrobacter sp. | reverse complement strand
AGCGCGTGGGTTCCGACGAAATCTGGGACAAGGCTGAAGCCGCCCTCGCCGAAGCTACAAAGCTCGCCGGCCTCGACTACATCCTGAATCCGGGTGAAGGCGCCTTCTACGGCCCGAAGCTGGAATTCACGCTGAAGGACAGCCTCGGTCGTGACTGGCAGTGCGGAACCATCCAGGTGGACTTCAACCTCCCGCAGCGTCTGGGTGCCGAGTATGTCGGCAAGGACAACCAGAAGCACATTCCGGTGATGTTGCACCGCGCCGCCGTGGGTTCCATCGAACGCTTCCTCGGTATTCTTATCGAAGAATTCATGGGCGATTTCCCGCTGTGGCTCGCTCCGGTGCAGGCCCGAGTGCTCCCGATTTCCGAGAAGTTCGTCGACTACGCGAAGAAGGTCGAGAAGGAACTCGTGAACGCCGGCGTCCGCGTGGAAGTCGACGAATCCAACGAAAAGCTCGGCTACAAGATCCGCCAGTGCGAATTGCAGAAGGTGCCTTACCTCCTGATCGTCGGCGAGAAGGAAGTGGCCGATGGTGTTGTCTCTGTCCGCCGTCGTAAAGAAGGTGATAAAGGCAGCATGAAGGTTGCCGACTTCCTCAAGATGACGGAAGACGACCGCAAGGTTGTGCGGTAAACGCGCGCCTCATGGAGATCCCCGCCTCCGCGGGGATGACATTAAAAAACGCAGACTCAATCGAGCCTGCGTTTTTTATAGAACAAATTAATTTTACTACGGGTTCACTAGGCAGAGCGCCGTGACGTTACTTTCCACGGAGTATTTCTTTCCGGGGGCGCAGCCTGAGGTGTTGGGGTCAAGGTAGGCAAACGACGAGAGCTCGGTGCCGTCCCATGTGACCTTCATGGAGTTGTATTCTGAACCGACACGGGGGTTACACATGATGATACAGCCGCTCTTTGCTGTGGTCGGAACCTGAATCACGATGGGTGTCCCGCCCGGGATGAACATTTCGTCGGGTAGGGATGTGCGGTTAGGTTCGCTGTATTTGCTGTCGCCGTTCATGTCGCCGATGGTCAACACCAGGTCCACTGCTTCCGGGTCGAGAACGGTGACGCCTTCACAGGTGTAGACTTCTGTGGTTTTGTCGTCGTTTGTGACGGAGACGGTGGCCGTTACACTTTTTTTGTGCATATCGGAGGTAGCGGCTAGGGTGGCGCTGGTGCCGTTACCCGAGACCGTTCCGAAGTCGGAACTCCAGGAATAGCCGGTAATTTTTGCTTCGGATTCGGCTTCGACGGTCCAAGAAATGGTTTGTCCGGCCTTTATGGAAGTCATCTTGGGGTCGGTAGGCCCGCAGGACTTGATGGTAATGGGGATACCCTGGACCTGCAGAGGGTCGCACTTGACCTCGTTGCCGTCAACCATCAGGGTGGCCGTAGCCGTTCCGGCGCTCTCGTAGCGGACGTTCACTTCGTCCAGGCCGTTTCCCTGCAGTTCGCTGGTTTTGCCTCCCGTGAAGGACCACTTGAAAGGTGCCATGATCTGTTCAATAATGGAACCCTCGTTGCGGTAGAATTTCCAGGTGGCGATTTCGCCCTTGCCGATTTTTCCGGTGGTCGTACCGCAAGTACCGTTGACCTTTTTCGATGCGGGCAACAATTCTTCCTTGCTGCTGACGGTTTCGGTTTTGGTTTCTTGTTTGGTGCCGGAGTTGGAACCGGAAGAAGCGGTGGTGCTTCCCGAAGATCCGCCTTCCTTGCCGTCGTTAGATGCGGCAGAATCGTCCCCTTGGCTGGCGCTTGAGAAAAAGCCGTCTTCGGCAGACGACGAAGAATCCGACCCGCAGGCCGAAAACGAAATCAAACACCCCAAAAAGACCCCAAAAACCCCGATTTTGAGCAAGTTTTTATCAGTCATGGGGTAGAATATAGTCAAAAAATAATAGTCTCAGGTGTAATTTTTTTGCTACATTGCTGATTTTAAGGAAAAAGAAACTATTATTGATTTGTTTGGGGACTTGGGTGCTCTTAAAGGAGTTGTTGTGCGATTTTTTGCCGTTTTGATCTGTGCCCTTTCTGCTTTTGCTTTTGCAGCCGAACAGGAACAACCTACACCCTACGACTTGATTCGTCCGATATGGCCGATGAAATGGGATACAGCCTCCGTTGACAATGGTGGTACGGTTGAGAGCTTCAGCAAGTTCATTCCCAACAAGACCAAGCGCAATCCGGTTCCCCCTGTTGGGGCGGTTCCCCAGGATTTTGTGCCTAATGGCTTTGTTCCTGACACCTTGAACCAGGCTTTCTTGGATGCCCGTAACCTGAGAATCGGCCGTATCCGTGTGAACCAGGCTGGTTATTTGCCCGATGATCCGGAAAAGCAGTTCTACTATGTTTCTCCCGGCGCCTGTGCCGAAACCTTTAGTGTGGTGGACCTGGATGGCAAGACTGTCGCTAATGGCGGAACCTTCCAGAATTCCGGCTTCGATACGGAATCTTCCTGGAAAATTGCCGCCGGTACCAATGCGGCCACGGCAAACCAGAAACGTTATGAGGTGACGGCCACTGGTCCTACGGGCTTTATCTGCGTGGGTAGCCTGGCTAGCCTTTCGCTCCCGCAGAATCAGCGTCTGCGTATCCTTGTCGGCAAGGAGTATTCTGCTACCTTCATTATCAGTGACCGTGTGTATTCCATGGTGCGCGATGCCACCATCAAGTTTTACGGCATCAACCGCTCCGGTAATTCGGAATCCTGGTTCCACGCACCTAGCCATACCAAGGATGGTGGTGGCAAGTTCGTGACGGGTACCGACGGTGTTACCGGTTTTACCGCCAAGGAAGGTGCTTTGCAGGGCGGTTGGTATGACTGCGGTGACCACCTGAAAGAATCCCAGACTCAGGCCTATGCCTTTATGGTGCTTGCTGTTATGGCTGCATCTAACCCCGATAGGGACGATGATAATTACGCCTACAACCATGGTGAGACTGTTAATACCGACGGTATCCCTGATATCATGCGCGAAGCCAAGCACGGAGCCGATTTCTTCTTGAGGGCTTACAACTTTGCAGACGGCATTATCGACAATATGGCGGTTTCTGTGGGTAACTTCGGTGCCGACCACGGCTGGTGGGGTAGGCCCGAAAACCAGGATGCCCTGCCGACCAGCGTTGTCGGTCGTGGTGGCCCCCATGAACGTGATATCCGCCTGGGTGAACTGGGTTCCAACATTTCTGGTCAGATTGCGGCGGGCCTTGCCATTCTTTCCAAGGATTATGCCGTTTATAACAAGGCTTTTGCGGACAGCTGCCTTATGGTGGCCAAGAAAATGTACGACTTTGCCAAGAACCTGAAGTTGAAGGAAAAGTCTCTTGGACCGGGTACCTACGACGGTGGAAAGCCCTATGTGTACAACAAGGTGGCCGATGGCTGGTCTAGCCCCGCTTACAACGGCAACAATGAGTCTCATGACGACCTGGCCCTTGCCGCTATCGCACTGCACTATGCGACCTACAATCCGGCAAGTCCGGATATGTCTTACTTGAACGATGCCGTGGAAGACAAGACCATCGGAGTCGAGCAGGAAGGCACCACCGGCTTCTTTAACGGTGGTTGGATGGCGTGGAACCGTGACGGCATGAGAAAGTCCAGCAAGAACACCAGCTGGGCCAATGCCTATACCTACACCCTTTATGGTTTCTACAAGCTGCTCTTGAGGGATACCGAGACGGGCCTCAAGTACGGCATCGACGACAAGACCCGCTTGAAATACGCTGAGAATGTGGCTTACTTGCTGGCTACGAACCTGAGTGTTCTGTCTGGTTCCGGAAGCAACCCCATTTCCCTTCCGGGCCTGTTCAACCCCAATAACCTTTCTTACGATGAAATCTGGTACAATATGCAGACGGACCAGACCTGGATTTACAACCGTTACCAGGCGGGCAACATTTTTGAAGTGTTTGCCTACGCTGATGTAACCAAGGACTTGGAAGGCGTGAAGCTCCCGCAGAAGGGTGTCCAGAATTGGCATTCTACTGAGATGAAACAGTTGGGTATTAATCAGCTGAACTATATGCTTGGTGTGAACCCCTGGGATGTTTCCTTCTTGCTAGGTGTTGGTGACAAGAACGACGCCCACCCGCACCATCGTGCGGCAAATCCTGAAGGCAAGAACATGCCCGGTGCGGCCTATGTTTATAATCCCCCTGTTGGCGCCTTGTTCGGCGGCGTGACTCCTAGTTCGAATGGTGCAAACGATTGGGTCCCGAGCACCTTGAGCTGGGAAGACTATCACCTTTCTGAAACCTGTATTGACGCTACGGCCATGTTCCTTGCTGCCGGTGCCTTGGCGGTTCATGAAGAAGACCGCAACCGAGCACCGTCCAAAGTGGATGTGGAAATCCGTTACGTGGGTTATGATTCTGCTATCGTGAATATCAACCAGGATGTCCGTGGCCAGGCCATGATTCTCTATAGTGACAAGGAAACGGGCCCGTACTCCAGCATGGCTGTGGACACCGTTCCGGGTGTCAAGCATACCATCCACATGAAGGGCTTGAAGAACGGTACTACCTATTACTTCAAGGTGGTGGCCATCAACGCCCGCAGCGAACGCTATTCGACCCGCTGGTTGGTGGATTCTACTCTTACGCCCTACAACTTCACGACGCTGGCCAGTGAACCTCCTGCAGCCGATATCCAGAACGTGAAGGTCTGTAACGTCTCTGCCGACAGTGCCGAGATCATGTGGTTTACGCCTAATGGCCAGTACGAATCCAAGATGTATTGGGATACGGTCCTTACCACCTACGACAAGATGCATTGGAATACGGGTGACGGCAACGCCGACGTGAGCGGCATTCCCACTAACTTCCACTATGTAAAGATTGGCGGCCTCAAGGAAAAGACCACCTACTACTTTGTGGTGGAAAGTAATGGTGTACGTCAGGCCGTGAACCTGAAGGGCCTGCCTCTGAGCTTTACCACTCCGGTGACCCAGTACAAGTTCGAGGTCCGTGCCTACCAGTACGTGTTTGGCGATATGGACTTCTTGAACCTGAACCTTTTCAACCGCGAGAACAGGGCCTTCGACAGCTTGACCCTTAGACTTTATCTGACGGCTACGGAAGCGGAGCTTGCAGAATGCGCCCTGATGATCGACAGCGATATCTGCCAGGCGTATGACGAGGCTGGCTTCAACAAGCCTTGCGAAAACGATTCTGAAATTCGTGGACTGTTGCGTGGATCCCAGGCGGTCAAGCTGGAGGACACCTACGATCCGGCTACCGGAAAGTATGACTGGTATTTCCCCGCTCCCTTGGGCAGTACCACCATCAAGTCTTCTTCACGCATGCGTATAGACCTTGGGTTCTCTAAGGGAATGCACCAGCCGGGTTCTACGGTTTGCGAACCTTTGCGTTCGACTCCGCAGAAGCGTTTCTCCAAGGACAGTGGTGACTGGACCTGGAGCCCCCATGTTCAGGGAGCGTCTCCTTCAGAGCGTGTGGACTACGAGGGAATGCCCATGCTGGATAAGGATTTCGGAGACGATGATATGGCTCCTGTGGATCCTTACTTGGCTGTTTACCGCAAGGACGAATTCGTTTGGGGTTACAGTCCTTCTTACAAGGAAATGACCACCAAGCGTGCCAACTACGAAATGACCCTTTCTTATGACCCGCCGTTCAACGTTTCCAACGGTTCTTATATCCAGATTGACTCCACCAAGAGCACCATGTACCTGACGGGCGAGGTCTCTATTTCGGAAGGTGGCTATGTTACCGCTATCTGGGTGAACGGTGTGGCTCTTACCAAGGATCAGCTCAAGACTGCGGCAGTGTTTAACAAAGAAACCCAGCGGTACGACTTGAACATTCCGGCTAAGATGAGTATCGGTACCAACAAGATTGACGTTACCGTCTTTGCGGGCCCCGATCCGGAATGTGACGAATGCCAGGAGAACGGTGGCTGTGCCTTTGTAAACCGCAGTTACTATGTGCAGTTCAGCAAGGGTGACCGTACGGCCGGTATCTTGACGCTCATCAAGGAAGATGGCACCTCTGTTTCTAGCCCTGCCGCTACGGATGGCTCCTTGAAGTTCTATGTGGTGGTCAAGGACAAGGATAACCGCTCCAACAAGACCATCAAGGTTCTGGTTGAAAACTCCAGAACCGGAGTCACAGATACTTTGACGCTTAACCGTGTGAACGAGACTACGGGTGAATTTAAGAGCGATCTCATTACCGCCATCGCCGAAAAGGATGCAAAGCTTCCCAAGGTGTCCTTCTTTGGTGGCGACGAGATCACTATCACCTATATCGATGCCGAGGATGAAGAAGATGTGGTGTCTCAGTACTTCTTCGCTGATCCGACGCACCCTGTTCCCCAGGATGTCATTGTTCAGGATTCTGATTGCGATGCCAAGGGCGACAAGATTGTGGCAACCTTCAGCGGTAGCACATTCGGTAACGGTGTGACTTTGGATAGTGCCCTCTTTGAGTATGACTCCACGACCACTACCAAGCCTATGACGGTCCTGCTGAAGCCCGCTAGCGTCAACGGAGCCGAGGCCGTGTTTACGCCGAACGCTGGCCAGATCCCGCAGACGGGTGCCCCTGCCGGTACGGTGACCTTCTACATAACAGAGAAGGGCGTTGTTACTACGGAAAAGGCTCCCATCAAGGACGGCATTGCCCCGACGCTCAAGGGTGTGACCATTCTGGAAAACGAAAATCACCAGTATGCCCAGGATACTCTGAAGATTATCTTCACGGAACCCGTGATGCTTGCCTCTTATACCGCCTGGCCCTTGCGGGTTACCGACGGTACGGCAGAGGTCCCGCAGACGGGAATCTCTGTGGTGAGCGCCACCACGTCGGACAACGGACGTAGCTGGCTCTATGTTATAGAAGGCAATACGAATGGCCAGATATTCAAACCTGGTCAGAAGGCTGAAATTCTTTCTGATTTCGGTGTGTCCGATTTGGGAATGAATAGCCTGAGCAATTGTAATGGCCCTGTGACGGTGACGGAATCTGTGCGTCCTGTGCCCATTACCTTTGCCCGTATCAGCGACAAGATGGGCGATGGCCAGCCCGAAGAAATCTATATGGAATTCGCCTCCTTGCTGCGCCAGAAGGATATGTTGGATAGCTTCGACATTTACTGGGGTTCTCCTGAAATATACAGGGCGTTCAAGGATACGAAGGACTGGTCTCTCGATACCATCCAGGGCGAGGCTGTCGTGAAGCCTATTTTGGCCAAGACGGACTCCTCGATGGAAGTGAAGCAGATTTCCTATAAGGAAGTAGTTGGCCAGGATACGGTGTGGTGTAACCAGACAACACTGGTGGAAGATACGACCACCCATACCATGGTGGAGGCTGCTGTCATTGACCCCGTGACTGGCGATACGGTAAAATATGCGTGCAGCTATAAGGACAAGACCATCAATGCGGTGAAGAACGATACGATCTGGAATTACGTGATTGATACTACGGGTCATGACACGATTCAGGAAACCCATACCGCCATCCGCATCAAGATTCCTGAAGGTGTGTACCTGAAGAAGACGGTTGGTAGCCGTAACGGAAAGGGCTCCGTGATGCCTCGCAAGGGCGAAGAGGGCGGCTTCTTCGACAAGAGCTATACTCTGAACGACGATTGCCCGCCGGTACTTACGGCGGCAAGGCTCAGCAAGTATGGTAGCACCTACGCCCTGCGTGTGGAACTCTCGGAACCTCTGGCCAGCTCGGGTAACGATAAGGGTCAGTTCTTGGAAAGGTTCCACGAAGGTCTGAAGTCGTACTACCAGCCGGCAGACACCAAGCTGGACAAGTATCTTGACGTGATGTACTGGACATTCTCTTTCCGCGAAGAAGATGCCGACAACCATGTGCATATCGGTGACTCTCTGCGCCTGCCCACAAAGATCAATTCTATCACGAAGGACAAGGCGGACTTGCTGCCTGGCGATGAAAGCCCCTGGGTACCTGTGGTGGGTGAAATCGAAGATGTCCGGTTCAAGGTGAAGATGGCCGAAGGTGTGAGCACCAGCGCTAAGGGCGACGACCTGTATGCAGGCAACTTGCCGTCAAAGGACGAGGATTTCCGCTTGAGCGTGCTGAACGGTTCCGAGGAAACCCTTATCGCAAACGGCAAGCAGAAGCTCAGCCCGTATGGCTCCATGATTTCTTACGATACAGCGGCGTACAAGCATGGTGGCCCCGTGTTCAATATCGATGTAGAAATGCCGATCTTACTCCAGAAGGATTCGTTGGATAACTTTGCGTGGAAGGCTCATATCGCGTTCTCGCTGGATATCTACACCAACATCGGAGCCCATGTGAACCAGACGGAATACGAGTTCGATCTGGATGATATTGGAATAGACAAGCTGTCTGCCGATGGAACGATCCACTTGAAGCTGGAATGGCTGCCCCATAATGGCGACCCGACGGCTAAAAATGGCAGGGCCATTGGTACTGGGCCTTATGTGGCGAAGTTCATCTTCCACACGAAGGAAGTGGCTATAGCCCCGACGGCTAACAAGAAGCATCGCGCTGGTACGGTGAAGAAGCAGAACAAGGAAAAGAGAGTTTCCATGGGCTACCGCCGTATCAAGTAATCGGACTTAGGTTCTTAAGAAATAAAAAAGGACCTCCCGCAGGGGAGGTCTTTTAATTTTGTGTCGGGAGGGCGGAAGCCTTCCCTAATCGTACTACTCGTACTTGATCACGCCGGCGGGGCAGCTGTCAGCGGCGTCCTTGATTTCGCTTTCGTAAGCAGAGAAATCAACGCCTTCCTTGACCTTCATCTTTTCAGGAACTTCGAACACTGCGTCGCAAGTAGCTTCGCAGGCACCGCAAGATACGCATTCAGCGCTGGATTCGTCCAGCCAAACTCTAGAAATAGCCATATTTTACCTCTTGTGTATGGTTTGTGTCTGACCTAAAGATATAAAAAAATAGGCGAAAACGTGGAAATTATGTTGTGAAATTGAGAAAATATTCATAAAAATGCAAAAAGCAACATAATTTTTTATATTCCGTGGATAGGACTACCTAGAGTGGTTTTAGGAGATTTAGTCCTAAAAAGAGACAAATGATTATGAACTTTCGTTTTTTAATAGTTTTCTCCCTATTGCCACTTTGTCAGATATTTGGTCAAGATGTGGTTCGTTTTCAAAAAGGAGATTCCCTAACTGTTAAAGTGACGGAAATTAAGGAAACTCAAATTCAATATAAGCGTTTGGATAATTTGGAAGGTCCTGTATACACAATCAAGAAGAGTGATGTTGAGAGTATAACTTACTCAAATGGATCCACTGACAGATTTGTTAAGATTGCTGGGACTAAAGAAAACGTACATCCATTAGATACAATGATGAGTTCTATTTGTTTTAAGCCTGAAGCTAAGAAAGGTAAATTGTTTACAATCAGTTATGGTCAGGATGTCGTTAAAGGACATTTTGTTTGGTTTTCAGGGATGTGTAAGAGTGAAATGCTTGGAGAGAAATTGATGAAACATGGTTGGTTTGATTTTTATGATGGCGACAAACTAGTAATGAAAACAAAGTTTCGTAGAGATGCTGAATTGAATACAGATTGTGTTTTTGATCGCGAACTTCGTCAAATTACACAAAAAGGATGCTTCGACGCTTACTTTAAGCGTTAATGCTTGAATCGGGGTTTTAGGGGCGGAGCCCCTAGGCGAAGGGGTGATGGAAGCCTCGGCTAGATCCTTCGACTTCGCTCAGGATGACACCGCTGAGGCTGCAATCAGGGGGATTCTTCCCCCTTTTGTGTATTGAGTCATTTCCCACTGACTACTTTTTCTAAATTTGTCTCCGTAAAAATAAAACGAGAGGACCTCGCAAAAAATGAAAAAAGTGGTTGTAAAAATTGGTGGCAGCCTGGCAATTGACGAAACCAAGCTGGCTGATTTTGTGTCGGCAGTCTCTACACTCCCCGGTAGTGGCTGTCAGGTGGCCGTGGTTCACGGCGGTGGCAAGGACATTAACGAGAATATCGCCTTGCTCAAGGAACAACCCACATTTATCGACGGCCTCCGAGTTACGACCCCCGGCATCATGAAAATGGTGGAAATGACCCTCTCGGGCCACGTGAACAAGAAGCTGGTGCGCATGCTGCTGAACAATAACTGCAATGCCATCGGTATTTCCGGCGTAGACGGCAACCTGTTCCAGGTGGTCAAGAAGCAGGGCAAGGTGGACCTTGGCCTGGTGGGCGAAATCAAGCAGGTGAACCCGAAGATCGTGGCCGACCTGTGGAACGCTGGCTGGACTCCGGTAGTCAGCCCGATTTCCATTGGCGACGGCATGAGCTGGAACGTGAACGCCGACACGGCTGCTAGCGAACTGGCTGTGGCGCTCGAAGCCGACCAGTTCGTGCTGGTGAGCGACGTGCCGGGCGTGATGGACGAAAACAAGAACGTGATTCCCGAACTGAGCGAGGCGGACGCCGAAAAGCTGATCGAAGCTGGCGTCATCTCCGGCGGTATGATTCCCAAAGTCCGCGAGAGTTTCAAGTCGATCCGACGAGGACTCAAGAGCATCCACATCGTGGGTTGGAAGGACGCGGAACACTTTGGCAAACAAATTAATGGAGATTTAAACTATGGCACAATCTTGCGCTAACCTGCTCGAACAGGACAAACAAATTATCGCGCCGCTCTACGGCAAGGCAGACATCAACTTCGTAAAGGGCGAAGGCTCTTACCTCTACGACGATCAGGGCAATAAGTACCTGGACTTTGTAGCTGGCATTGCCGTGAACGCGCTTGGTCACCAGAACCAGGCAATCAAGGATGCGGTGGTGGAACAGATGAACCACTTCAACCACATCAGCAACCTTTACCCCAACTACCCGCAGATCGAACTCGGCAAGGCTCTCCTCGAAATCACCAAGTTCGACAAGGCCTTCTTCTGCAACTCCGGTACCGAAGCCAACGAAGGCTGTATCAAGTTCGCACGTAAGTATTTCAACCGGAAGGGTGAGGCTAACCGGCAGAAGATAATCACCTTCGTGAACAGTTTCCATGGCCGTACCTATGCTGCCCTTTCTGCAACGGGTCAGCCGGCTATTCGCGAAGGCTTCGGCTCTATGCCGGGCGACTTCGTTCACGTGACTTGGAATGACTGTGCAGCGCTCAAGAAGGAAGTCAACAAGGATACTTGCGCTATCATGCTTGAAAGCCTCGCTGCCGAAGGTGGCGTGATGACGCTTTCTGCCGAGATGGTCGCTACCATCAACAGCCTGCAGAAGGAATTCGGATGCCTTGTCATCGTTGACGAAGTGCAGGCGGGCGTTGGTAGGCTTGGAACCTTCCTCGGTTTCGAAAAGTACGGCCTGAATCCGGACCTGGTTTCTTTGGCTAAAGGAATCGGTGGCGGTCTCCCGCTGGGTGCGGTGCTCCTGCGCCAGAAGATTGCCGACCAGCTTAAGGCAGGCGACCACGGTACAACTTTTGGCGGTAACCCGATTGCAT
This sequence comes from uncultured Fibrobacter sp., assembly GCA_946186895.1. Classification (GTDB taxonomy): domain Bacteria; phylum Fibrobacterota; class Fibrobacteria; order Fibrobacterales; family Fibrobacteraceae; genus Fibrobacter. The sequence continues at coordinate 55,619 of CAMHOW010000008.1, read as the reverse complement.
GTGCCGCAGGTCTCGCTGTCGTGAAGCAGATTCCGGGCCTGTTGAAGAATGTGGCTGAACGTTCTGCCCAGCTGAAGGCCGGTTTGGCGAGCCTTGTGGAAAAGTACAGCTTCGCCAAGGAAATCCGTGGCGAAGGTTTGATTCTCGGTGTGGCTCTTGATGAATCTATGCCGGTAGGCAACATCATCGCTGCGGCTCGCGCAGAAAAACTCATGGTGCTGAGCGCCAAGGGTAATGTGCTGCGTATGCTGCCGCCGCTGAATGTGTCGGCTGCGGAATGCGACGAGGCTCTTACGAAGCTGAATACTGCTTTCGCAGCAGCAGCTAAGTAAAACTGGCTGCCGCGAAGTAATCCGAAAGTCATCCCGGACCTGTTCCGGGATCACCTTTTTTGACGATTGCCATGCCCGTCTAGTGCGGGCATTTCTTTTTTGATGTATATTGTATCAAGAGGTTCTTATGAATAAATTTGCCGTTCCTGCTATCATGGCGCTTTCAGCCATTTCAGCCTTCGCCGCCCAGAATGTTGTCAAGGTCGATGACCAGCATCCGGGCGTTGTTATCAGCAAGGATAACATGATGTCTGCTGACTTGGCTATTTGGAATCCGCCCAGCCGTTACTATGACATGACTCCTGCTTTGGTAGACGGAGGCTATACCCTGTTCCGTTTCCCCAACGGTAGCCTTTCTAATGATTACCATTGGAATGGTATAGGCAAGTACGATGAAACTGGGCTCTGGACGGCCGACGAGACCAAATGGGCACGTGGCTTCTTGGGCGAAACCATTTATCGCGGCACCACCAAGGACAATTACGGCTTTATCCGTCGCAGCCACTTGGCTGACGGCAAGATGGAAACCATGTGGTGGGGCGAAATCTTGGACCCCGATGATCCACCTTGGGTCGTGATCGAATTCCCCGAAAAGGTGGACTTGGATTCCCTACAGATTGATTGGGGCAAGCTTCGCCCGAAATCCTTTGAACTTTCGTACTGGACCGAAGACTATGCCGAATACCCCGGTGTACACCAGGCTCTGGAAAACAAGCTGAAGGTGGAATCCGTTATCAAGGTGAACGGTGCTACCTCCAAGTACAAGCTCCAAAAGGTTAAGGCCCGCTATGTGGCTATTCGTTTCAAGACCAAGGACCTGCCGGCAAAGGGCGTGCAGATTTGCGAGATGAAGCTCTACAGCGGTGAGCTGGATCTGCTTGCCAGTAACAACTACAAGTTTTACGCCATGTCCACCCGCAATGGTGATAAAGCCCGTACCGACTGGACCGACATCAAGTGGGATTTCGAGACCTTCATGGATTACATCAAGACGCTCCCCAACGCAAAGCCGGTCATTTGCGTGAACGCGGGTACGGGTACCTCCAAGGAGGCCGCCGCCTGGGTCCGTTACGCCAACAAGGTCAAGGGTTACGATATCAAGCAGTGGCAAATCGGTAACGAGTTGGACGGAGAATGGGAAGAGTCTGGCCCCATTTCGGCAAGGCAGTATGCCGCCCGATTCTTGGAATATGCCCGTGCCATGAAGGCTGTGGATTCCAGCATCATCTTGCATGGCCCGCTGTTCAGCACCCACAAGATGCAGCAGAAGGGCGCCGGCCTTTTAGATGGCAAGTATTGGATGGAAGAGTTTCTGCGGATTGTAGGCGAGGCCGAAAAGAAAGACGGCAAGCGTTACCTTGACGTGGTGGATTTGCACAACTATCCCTACTGGACGCCGAACAATCCGACGGCTGCTGAAATGCTCAAGTCTATGCTGGACGTTGGCCCCAACATGGATACTCTGGACACTTGGATGAAACGCCATCTGGAGGGGGAACGCCGGGTGTTCCTTTCGGAATTTAGTACCTGCGTTCAGGGCTACAGCCTGCTGATGGATTACCCGCAGGCCACCGCCGTAGCGAGCATTTTTGCCCAGCATGCTGTACGTTTTGGAAACCGCCTGCAGGTGCTCCCCTGGGATGCCTTCGGCAACTTATTCAAGGGTCCGGACGATACTTGGGGTACCATCAGCATGACGGCGCTTCTCAAGGAGGGTTCCTGGAACCATTGGAAGTCTTTGGAACCTACGGCGGAATATTACGGAATTTACATGACCTTTATGCAGTTCCTTGAAGACGGTTTTGCGGTGCTTCCGGTGGAGAGCACCAACCCCGATGTGGTGGCCTATGCCATTGGCAAGGGGGATTCCGCTCGTGTGATGCTGGTGAACCTTTCCGATATAAAGCAGGTAGTGCAGATAGATCGTGCAAGTGAAAATTATCTCGTCCGCACGCAAGTAGAGATTTTTGGACCCGAACAGTTTAAATGGCAAGGGTCTGGTCCGCATGCCTATCCGTACCCGAAGATGGGCCCCAGCGGCCGCCGTATCAACCCAAGCAAGTCTAGGGACATTGAAATACCGCCTTTTGGACTAGCCGTTGTACAGATCAACCCGAAGGCAAATTCTATAGCAGAACCCAAGATTCTCGCCGCCTCTATCGAGAAGAAGGTCCTGCTGGCAGGCGATACCCTGGACCTGTTCGCCACCGCCGCCCAGCAGTACGGTCAGCTGACAGAAGGAAAGCTTGAAATTCCGGAACTGGGAATCGTCAAGTGGTTCAAGCCCGATGACGGCCTGTGGAACGCCTCCATCGAGAGCTTCCATGTGAAGGTTCCCATGCCCGCAAATGTGAAACTTGGGCCTGCCACGGCGACGCTCAAGATTCGCGGCCTGGGCGGCAAGACTACGGAGTTCAAGATGCCCTTCCGCATTCGTGGTGCCTACCGCACCACCAGTGTGATGCAGAACTTCGACAACGGCCTGGATGCGGTGGACTGGTACCCGGTGGCCAACGGCGACAACGCCACTAGCATCGAGGCCAAGGTCTTTAACGGGGCGCCCCCTCACGGTGGGTTCATCCGTCACGACTTTATCATCGAGCAGCCTCCTGCACAGGGCTGGCCCAATTTTGCCGGAGCCTACTACGTGATTCCCGAAGCCGTCAAGAATTCCGTAGGTATCGTGTTCGACTACGCTACCAACCACAACAATCCCGATGGTTATTTTGAGGTGCAGATTGCCAGCGAGCAGGTTAAGGATTATGATGAGTTCATGGTTCGGCTCAAGAATACCCGCGGTTCCTGGGTCCGTGATACCCTCATCTGGGAAAACATGACCCAGGAGGGTTGGGGCAAAACTATCGAACGGCTGGACCCCAAGCAAATCAAGAACTTTGCATTCCGTGCCCGTTATAGCGGCAAGGGCTACATCAGCTTGGACAACATCTACCTGCTTGGGGAAGACGGCTCCGAGGTGCCTATGCCCAAGGGGCTCCGCCGTTTGAGGTAATAATTACACCCTTAATGTTGAGCGTCCGCCACAAGCGGGCGCTTTTTTGTTATAAATTAAGCAGGGATGGGATATAATATGAAAAAACTATTTGCTTTTGTTGTAGCGACGGCCATGGCTTTTTCCCTGCTAGCCTGCAGTGATAGCGGTACGTCGTCTGGGTCTCGTTTTGTTTCGGATATCGGGTTCAACGATATTGACAAGGTCCTTGCTGAGGTTGCCGACTCCGAAACGGTGGTTTTCTTGCTTAGGCATGCCGAGCGCGGGGAGGACTATTCCCGTGAAGGCCTCCTTACGGAGAATGGAATTGAACAGTCCAAATCCGTCGGTGAAAAGCTTCAAAGTGACGAAGAATTCTTTTACGCGTCTTCCGACTTTGGCCGGACTCAGCAAACATGTGAGGGTATCGCTGAGGGGCGAGGTGAAAAGAACTACCAACGTGAAACCTGGGGTATTTTGGCGGGGGAGTGGTACGAAAAGGATGTTGCCTTGAATATCGAGAAGAATTGGCATAACTGGGAGACCTTTTCGAAAATGGCTTATGAAGGTGGGTACAGCAAGGGGTATTACGACCTTACCACTCGTAGCGAAGAATGGCTTGATTCCCTAACGGCTCATTTGCCATCCATGAAACGGGTCAACATTTTGATATCCCACGATTTTCTTGTGGCCGGCATGACTATCTATGCTTCCAATTGGCAAATTGATTTGCGTCAATGGATGAATGGCAAATGGATCAATTACCTGGCAGGTATTGCCATCATTATAGACCCCAATGGCAATAAACGGTTCAAGACCGTCCGTGGTCTAGAAACCGGTCGGTTGCAGTAAATAAAAAAAGGAACCCTTGCGGGTTCCTTTTAATTCGGAATTTTGATTTCGGATTTCAGAATTTGAATAATCGCGGCGTAGCCGCCAAATTAAACAACTCTGAACTCCGAATTCTGAAATCTGAATTCGCTTACTTGATAACTAGCATGCTGTCGTCCCAAGCTTCGTGCTTTTCGAGGCCGAGGAGGTTGGCCGTCGTAGCAGCGATGTTGGAAAGACCCCAGTCGCCTTCCTTGAGGCCGAGCTTGCCACCCGTTACGTTATCGTAAAGGATGCACGGCACCTTGTTGAGGGTGTGGCTCGTCTTGGCCTTGAACGTACCGTCCTTGTTGACCTTCGGCATGCCGGTCTTCTTGTCGATTTCGTACATTTCGTCGGCGTTACCATGGTCAGCCGTGATGATGGCGACACCGCCGAGGGCGTCAATCACCGGGAGCAAGCGGGCGAGGCCGATATCCACGGCTTCGATAGCCATCGTAGCGGCGCGGAAGGAACCAGTGTGGCCCACCATGTCGCCGTTCGGGAAGTTGCAGCGGAGAGTCTGGTACTTGCCGCTCTTCAAAGCTTCGATCATGGCGTCGGTGATTTCGGCAGCCTTCATCCACGGGCGCTGTTCGAACGGAACAACGTCAGATTCGATTTCGAGGTAGGTTTCGCCGTCGAACTTGCTGGAACGGTTACCATTCCAGAAGTAGGTCACGTGGCCGTACTTCTGCGTTTCGGAGCAGGCGAACTGCTTCACGCCCGTTTCGGAAAGCCATTCGCCGCTGGTTTCCTTGATAGCCGGAGGCGGCACCAAGAAGCGGTTCGGGAGCTTGAGGTCGCCGTCGTACTGGAGCATGCCGGCGTAGCAGACCTTCGGGAAGCGCTTGCGGTCAAATTCGTTGAAGGATTCTTCTTCGAAGGCGCGGGTGATTTCGATGGCGCGGTCGCCACGGAAGTTGAAGAACACCACGGAGTCGCCGTCGTTGATGGTGCCGACCGGCTGGCCGTCCTTGGCAATCACGAACGGCGGGAGATCCTGGTCAATAGCCTTGGTTTCGCCACGGAGAGTTTCGATAGCCTGCGTAGCGTTGTCGAAGTAGCGGCCTTCGCCCAGCACGTGGGTCTTCCAACCGAGTTCCACCATTTTCCAGTTAGCGTTGTAACGGTCCATGGTAATCTGCATACGGCCACCGCCGCTAGCAATGCAAACGTCGAATTCCGGAGAGCGGAGTTCGTCGATGAACTTTTCGAACGGGCCGACGTAATCGAGGGCGGAGGTTTCCGGCACGTCACGACCGTCGAGGAGGATGTGCACGCGGACCTTCTTGAGGCCTTCCTTCTTGGCCTGGGCGACCATGGCCTTGAGGTGAGAAATGTTGGAGTGAACGTTACCGTCGCTGAAGAGACCGATGAAGTGGAGGACGGAGTTCTTTTCGCGGGCGTTGCCGGCGATTTCCTTCCAAGCGTCGCGGCCGAAGATGTCGCCGGAGACGATGGCGTCTTGCACGAGGGCGGCACCCTGGTTGTACACCTGGCCGGCACCGATAGCGTTGTGGCCCACTTCGGAGTTACCCATGTCTTCGTTGGTCGGCATACCCACGGCGCGGCCGTGAGCCTTCAGGAGCACGTTCGGGTACATCTTGAAGAGGTTGTCGAGAGTCGGGGTGCGGGCAGCCTTGATGGCGTTGCCTTCGACCTTATCGGTGATACCAAAACCATCCATCACGATGGTTACGACCGGACCCTTGATGCCGGGGAAATTGGAAAGCTTCTTGAGCATGGTTTACTCCGTGTTAAAATTACGCGGGTAAATTTAGCAATTTCAACACCATAAAAGAAACCCTCCCGTGGGGGAGGGCTTTTCCAAAAGGCTGTTTTGGAGAACTATTTCTTCTTGAAGTAGATGATGGTCAGGTCACCCCTGGTTTCATCCTGCCTCATGAAGCTGTCAATCATGACGGCATAGGTTCCAGAAGCGGTCTTGATGAGGTACCAACCCATCTGTTCCAGTTCCATATGGTTGTCCTTACCGTTGTAGGCTTCGGAGAAACCTTCCATGCAGACCTGTCCCGAGGGGATAACGCCGGTTTCCTGAGAGCCTTCACGGACGATTTCTACGCCAGTGCCGGCGTCAAAGAAGGGCGTGCCGTCTTCAATAACCATGGTCACGTCGGGGTTGTCGGCGGTACCGGTACTGAAGTTGATGGCAAACTGGCTGTCACCGAGCTTGTTGGACAGGGTGACCGGGCCGACCTTTTCCATTTCGGTACAGGTGGCAGCCGCGCTAGAAGATTCGATAACCTTACAGGGAATGTTAAACGTTGTGTCTATACGGGCGGTGTAGGCGTACTGCTTGGTATCTTCGGTATCGCCGCTCATGAAGATAGTGACATAGAGCGTGAATTCGTCCCCACAAGTGGCATCTTGATCAAGGGGAATTTCGTCAATGACGGAAATCAGGTTGATGGATTCCTTTCCAAGGGATGCGCCCGGCTTAAGGTTGACAGGGAGGGAAACGCGGTTGCCGTCCTTGTCGCCCACGTCAAACTGAAGGTTGTCAATATTGTAGTAAACGGGGTCTTCACCATCGTAGCCTTCGGGGTCGGGGAATGTTTCGCTGTCGGTCTTGATGATTCCGCTGAGGGATAGGTAGAAGCCGCCATTACCGTCGGCAGTTGCAGCGGCAACAACTTTAGAACCTGCATCCAACGGAGATGTTTCCGAAACGGAAGACAGAACCAGGGGTTCTGCAGAAGAGGAACTATCGCCTTCATCTGCACTAGAACTGCTGTCGCCACCGCAAGCGGTGAGTCCGATGGTTCCCAGGGCGAAGACGGAGTAAAGGAATAGCTTTTTGGCAAATTTCATGATTTTTTCCTCATAAAAAGTTTCTACCCCTGAAAATAAACAAAAAAGGGTAAAAAAACAACAGAAAAAGTGTAAAAAAGGGGTAAAAACAGGAAAAATCGGAATTATTTCATTCCACGGATAATATCGCGGAGTCGAGCAGCTTCCTCGAAGTCCAGTCGGGCGGCCGCTTCTTTCATCTGGCGTTCCAGGTCCTCGACGCTTGGATTTCCAGATGTTTGTTCCAGCAGTTTTGCATTCTCCGCGCGCTTGGAGTATCGGGAACCCTTCTTCTTGGTCTTGCTCGAAGGCTGAAGCGGTTCCATCGGACGAATGCCTAGACTTTCTTCGTCCTCGTCATCAATTCCGAATTCCGAATTCTGAACTCCGAATTCCTCTTCCAGCGGGTCGTTGATTCTCAAGTCGTCTTCCAGCTTGCGGGTCACGGATTTTGGGGTAATTCCGTGTTCTTTGTTGAATTCTTCTTGTACGCTGCGGCGTCGGGCAGTTTCGGTGACGGCCTTCTCCAGGCTGTCGGTCATGTTGTCGGCGAAAAGGAGTACTGTGCCGTTCACGTTGCGGCTCGCGCGTCCCATCGTCTGGATGAGGCTGCGGTAGTTGCGCAGGAAGCCTTCCTTGTCGGCGTCGAGTATGGCCACCATGCTCACTTCGGGCAGGTCCAGACCTTCGCGTAGCAGGTTGATGCCCACGAGCACGTCGAATTCTCCGGTGCGTAGCCCGCGAATCAGTTCGTGGCGTTCCAGCGTCTTGATATCGCTGTGCAGGTAACGCGCGCGGATGCCCGCTTCTACGAAGAAGTCGGTAAGGTCCTGCGCCATCTTCTTGGTGAGCGTCGTGACCAGCACGCGGTCGCCGTTCTTGACGACTTCCTCGATGCGGTACAACAGCACATCCATCTGGCCCTTGATGGGGAACATCTCGATTTTCGGGTCCAGAAGCCCGGTGGGCCTGTTAATTTGTTCGGTAACAACGCCGCCCGTCTTGGTAAGTTCGTAATCGCCGGGAGTCGCGCTCACAAAGAGCACTTGCTTCGGGTACATGTACTCGAATTCGGCGAAGTTCATCGGGCGGTTGTCCAGCGCGCAGGGGAGGCGGAACCCGTACTGCACCAGCGTGGTTTTGCGGCTCTTATCGCCCTCGGCCATGCCGCCCACCTGCGGAATGCTCACGTGGGATTCGTCTACCATCAGGAGCCAGTCATCGCCGAAGTAGTCGATGAGCGTGAACGGGCGCGTACCCGGGGCGCGGTTCTCGATAATGCGGGAGTAGTTCTCGATGCCGCTGCACATGCCGGTCTCGCGAATCATTTCCATGTCGTAGCGGGTGCGGCTCGAGAGGCGGGCCGATTCCAGCACCTTGCCTTCCTTGTCGAGTTCCGCGAGGCGCTCGGTGAGTTCCATCTGCATGCGCTGCAGGATTCCTGCGCGGCCTTCTTCCTTGGTCACAAAGTGCTTCGCCGGAGCGATGGTCATCTCGTCCATTTCCTGAGTGACTTCGCCGGTAATGATGTTGAAGCGAACGAGCCTGTCCACTTCGTCGCCGAACAGTTCGATGCGCAGGCCTTCTTCGTCGTAGCTTGGGTGAATCTCGATCACGTCGCCGTGCACGCGGAAGCTGCCGCGTTCCAGGCTGAAATCGTTTCTCGTGTATTGAATGCGCACGAGGTCGTGCAGAATTTTGTCGCGGTCGTAAACGTCACCCTTCTTGATGCGCACCATCAAGTCAAAATATTCGCTCGGGCTTCCCAAACCGTAGATGCAGCTCACGGAGGCGACAATAATCACATCGCGGCGGGTGAGCAAGTTCGCGGTCGCGCGCAGGCGGAGCTTGTCAATCTCGTCGTTGATGCTTGCGTCTTTCTCAATGAAGGTGTCCGTGTGCGGGATGTACGCTTCGGGCTGGAAGTAGTCGTAATAGCTCACGAAGTATTCCACCGCATTGTGCGGGAAGAATGCCTTGAATTCCTGGTAGAGCTGCGCCGCAAGCGTCTTGTTGTGCGTGAGGATCAGCGTCGGCTTGCCTACGTTCTTGATGACGTTCGCCATCGTGAACGTTTTGCCGGAACCAGTCACGCCAAGCAGCGTCTGGAACTGTTCTCCGTGCTTGAAACCTTCGGTCAATTCCTCAATGGCTTTCGGCTGGTCGCCCGCCGCACCGTAGGGACTCACGAGCTCGAAGTTCGCACGCGTCGGCGACTGGAACTGCTGCAACTTTCCCGGCAAACTCTGCTCGGGCGGTAGCGGTTTCGCTATCGGTTTCGCATACGGATCGGGTGTGATTGTCTTACGAGCGCGTGCCATTCAGGTATGAGGTCGCACCTACGGTGCTTTGAGGTTTGGGGTCGGCGCAGTGCGCCTTTGGGTCAAAAATAGTAAATTTCCACTATGGATCACGAGTACAGCATTTCGGGTAGGCTTTGGGTCGATAACGCCGAATCGGTTTTGCCGGGTTCGGATTGCCGTGAGTACGCCATAGGCGATATCGTGTTCCTGCTTTCGACAGCAACCGCCAACGAAATCCAAATAGTCCTTAAGGATAAATCCAAGGCAGTGTCAATTTCTGACGATGGAATTGTTGTGTGTTGCGCCGAACTCTCCAAAAAATTTAACGCCCGTGTCCGTATGGAAAAGCTCCACGAAGAATACGGCAATGCCAACGTGTTCAACGGCGGGTCCGACTACGAGGTGGTCAGCGCCGACAGGTTTGTCTGTGAATGCCTAAACGGCAAAGAAGTTAGTCGTAGCCGAACCCAGATGTGAAAAACGGGTCGTTCAAAACAGTCAATTAAACGTCATGGCCGCTGAATAACGTCGTGGCAGCCCAATAAACGTCATGGCGGCCTTGAGCCGCCATCTAGATTTCGGTTAATTGACGCCTATATCGTTCAATTTGACTAAAAAACATCAAATTAAACATTGAAAACGTGTTAAACGCTTTCAAAAAGTGTATTTTTCCAGGGTAAAAGTACCATTTTGAGGTGTCAATGAACAAATTGATAGTTTTGACCTATGTGCTCCGTGCTTTGGGCTTTATATTGGTGATTTTAAGCCTGTTTGGCCATAGTGTCTTGTTGAACCTTTTCCCTGGACTAGAAGGGACCTCTATCAACCCGTTCTTTTACTCGGGACTTGCGGTATATCTTGTGGGTGCCGCCATCTATTTCTTTGTGAATAAGAAGATTCGCGCCGATAAGCGTCGCAAAGAGATAGAGGAGACAGAAAGCCGAATTTTTGGAAAGAAGGACGACCAAGAGTAGTTTATGATCCAGATTGAACATTTGCATAAGACCTACAGGAGCGGTTTCTTGATGAAACCGAAACTGGCGCTGAAGGATGTAAGCCTTCATGTGGAACCGGGTCAGATTTATGGTTTTATCGGCCCTAACGGGGCGGGCAAGTCCACCACCATCAAGGTGCTTACCGGGCTTCTGAACTTTGATTCCGGCAAGGTCCTGGTTAACGGGATTAGCCCTCGCGACGTGAAGAGCCGTCGTTTTATCGGTTATTCTCCGGAACAGCCCTATTTCTATGACTACCTCACCGGACGTGAACTCTTGCAGTTCTATGGCAAGTTGGTAGGCCTAGAAGGGAACCTTTTGAATGAACGTATCACCTGGGCCTTGCAACTGCTCCATGCCGACAAGGACTGGATTGACCGTCGTCTGCGTTCGTACTCCAAGGGTATGATGCAGCGCGTGGGAATTGCCCAGGCCATTTTGGGTAAACCCAAGCTTTTGATTTTGGACGAACCTATGAGCGGTCTTGACCCCATGGGCCGTCGCGATGTCCGGGAGGCCATCCTGGAACTGAACCGGGACGGCGTGACCATTTTCTATTCCAGTCACCTTTTGAGTGATGTGGAATCCATCAGCCATCGGGTGGCTATGATTGTGGATGGCCGTATAGTCCGTGAGGGTACGGTGGACGAGATTACGGATTCCTGCGGTATCGAGTACCATGTGCGGACCCGGGTAGCCGTTCCTGCCAAGGACCTGCCCGAGGGCGTTACCTTGGCGGGTCACCCCCAGGAGGTGATTTGTGCCGACGATGCCGCCCGTGACCGTTTGCTCCGTTACTGCCTGGATAACGGCATTGCGGTGGAGAAGATGGACCACAAGCGCCCAAGCCTAGAAGACATTTTGACTGAGGAGATTGCCCGTGCAGACGCTTAAGCATATTGGCATTATTGCCCTCAATACGTTCCGTGAATCTATTCGCGACAAGATTCTTTATAACATTGGCCTTTTGGCTATTGGCCTTGCCCTGTTCAGTATTGTGCTTGGGGAATGGTCGGTATTCGATCGGGCCTATGTGATCAAGTCCACCACCCTTTCTGTGATGAGCTTGTCTGGGCTTCTGATTTCCATCTTTGTGGGTATTAGCCTGGTGCAGAAGGAAATCCAGCGTCGGACGGTGTTGACCTTGCTTTCCAAGCCCATCAGCAGGGCCACCTTCATCGTGGGCAAGTACTTTGGACTCTTGGCGGTGGTGGCGGTTCATCTGGCTTTGCTCACGCTTATCTATTACGCGATTCTGTTCCTGACGAACTCGGAGCCGACGCTAAGCCTTTTGACGGCTATCTACCTGATTTTCTGGGAGATGGCGGTGGTTATCGCCATAGCGCTCTTGTTCAGCAGTTTCAGCTCCACTATCTTGAGTGCCCTGTTCACCCTTGGGGTATATTTTGCCGGCCATCTGAGCAACCAGCTTCTGGAACAGATCCGCTTTGCTAGTCGCATGGGCGAGATGGGGGATGCCTCTACAGCCCTGCTTGAAAAGGTGGCTGTGGTGATTCACGCCGTGTTCCCGGGGTTATACCGTTACAATGTGACCAGCTATGTGGTTCACGGTTTGGCTTTGCCCGATATGTACCTGTTCTGGAATACGGTTTATGCAATCGGTTATGTAGGAGTGTTTTTGGCCATCGCTAGTTGGTGGTTCAGCCGGAGGGATTTCCTATGAGAAATCAGTATATGGCACAGGTCCTTGTCCACAACAAGGTGGTCACTGAGGATCAAGTCAAGGCCCATTGGGGCGAAATTACGGAATCAATGGATATCGGTCAGGTCCTGGTAAAGGCGGGAATCCTGCAGCAAGCGATGTATGCGAAGGTTCTTGCCTTTGTGCAGAATTTGGAGGCGAAAAAGGCCGCTAACGCAGCTCCTGCAGCAGCCTCTGCAACCGCAGCTCCTGCGCCCGCTCCGAAGCCTGCCCCCGCAGCTGCAACCTCCGCTCCCGCACCTAAGCCGGCTCCCGCTCATGTAGAACCTAAGCCCGCTGCCATGGCGGAACCCGTCAATGACGAGCCTGCCCTGCAGATCGAGGGGAACAACATCTACGGCGAGTCGTCCTCGTCTAACATGGTGGTGGAGACGGTTTCCGGATTGGAGACCACGAGCATTTCTACTATCGGCATTGCCGAGGAATCTGGCGAAGATTCTGCAGAAGAAGGTGAACAGGAACTGCCCCGCCGCTTCGCCCTTTCTTCGGGCGAGGGAACGGCTGTGGAAGCTCCCCAGACCCTTCTTCCGACTATGTCCTTGAGGAAGATGATAGCCTTTGCCCGCCAGTACGGTGCCACAGACATCTACCTTTATTCCAACCGCCAGGTGGTCATGCGTCAGTCAGGTGCGCTGTTCCCCGCTACCGAGCAGGTGGTGGACAAGACCCGCATTTCGGAACTGCTGGCCGAAGCCTCGGATGGTTTTGCTGACGACTACAGTGTGGTTGCCGGCAAGAACTTTAGCAAGACCATTGCCCTTGCCGGTGTTGGCCGTGCCCGTATTTCTGTGACTTGGAACGGTGTGGTGCCCAGCATTTCGATTCGTGTAATTCCCACGGAAGCTGCTGGCCTTGATACCTTGAACCTGCCGCCTTTCTGTATGCAGTTTGCCGAACTGAACAGCGGGCTTGTGCTTGTGGCAGGGCCTTCTGCCAGTGGCCGTACTACTACGGTGAACGCATTTGCCGAATCCATTGCGGCAAACCGTCCCTGCTATATTCAGACCATTGAACGTCCTATTGAAAGGATTCTGCAGAGTGGAGCTGGCGCTCTGGTGCAAAAGGAAGTGGGACTCCATGTCCGTACGGGCCTGGATGGCATTACCCTTGCCATGCGCGACGGCGCCGATGTCATCTGCTTTGATCACCTAGAGAATGTGGATGAACTGAACCTGCTTTTGCAGGCGGCCAATTCTGGCGCCTTGGTGTTTGCCGTGACTCGCGGAAACAATATCCATGCCCTGCTTTCAAGACTCCTTGTTTCTGTTCCCGAAAGCGGACGTTCCTCTTTGGCAAGCTCCTTGGCAGATCAGCTGAAGGGTGTTATTGTGCAGCACCTGGTTCCCGTGGTGGACAACCAAGGGCTGGTCCTTGCTGCCGAGGCTGTCCGCGTGACGCCCACTATTGCCGGCATGATTCGCAAGGGAGACCTTTCTCAATTGAATGCCGCTATCAGTAGCCAGCGTGATCAGGGTGTTACTCTGGACGACTCCTTGCAGAAATGCGTGGAAGCGGGTTACATTGACGGCGTAGAAGCTTGGAAACGGGCGAACGACATTAGACGCTTTGCGGCGTATCATCCTGCAGGCGGGGAGGCTTAAAGATGGCTTCGGAAATTGAATCTCTCTTGGAATATGCGGTCAATACCGGCAGTAGTGAACTGATTATTACCGAAGGGGCTACCCCTGCGGTGCGCCTCGCTGGGCAGGTTTGCGCTGTTCCCGATGCACCGGCTATTGCCTTTGGCTCTCTGGCTGAATTCCTGGGTTCCTTGGAAGGGGAGTCGGGCTCCATGATTGGCGGCCCTTGGCACGATATGCGTTGGCGTGTGCGGTATTTCCGCGAGGCTCTCGGTAACGGAGCCGTGTTCCGCCCGCTTTTGAACGAATGCCCGGACTTTATGTCGCTCGGGATTCCGCCTGTTCTGGAAAACATGCTGGGCTTTAGTTCTGGCCTGGTTCTTTTTGCAGGTCCGGCATGCTCCGGCAAGACCACCAGCGCTACCGCCTATGTGGGGGCGCTTTGCGAGTCCAAGATTTTGCGGGCCTGCTTCTTGGACAAGGCTCAGGAGCTCCCTGTAAAGCAGGGCAGCAGTCTTATTCTCGAAGATTCCGTTGGTGGTGTTACCGAGAAGGTGGACCAGGCGGTCCGCAGCGGCGTGGATCTTTTGTGGATGGGCGATTTTGACGCAAGTATTCTTTTGCCTATGCTCCGTGCCGCCGAGGCGGGCGCCCTTGTGGTGTGCAACGTGACGGCTGGGAACTCTGCCGGTGCCCTGGACGCCCTTGTAGCGGCTGCCAAGCCCGAAGACAAGGCCCTGGTTCGCACCATGCTTTCTTCGGTGCTGAAGGCCGTGGTGGTGCAGCGCCTGCTTCCGGGAGCTACCGAAGGTTCCGGTGCGGTGGCCGCTTGGGAAGTGCTTTTCAATTCCCAGAACGTGGCTATGAGTATCCGCACAGGTGATCATTTCAAGTTGCCCTCTGTCATTGCGGCTTCGGCTTCCGAAGGCATGATGCTTATGGACGACAGCCTTGCAGAACTGGTACGCTCCGGTTATGTGGCTCAAGAGGTTGCGGCGAAGTATGTGGCCAATCCTGCACGGTTTGGATAGGCGCTTGTTCGTGAAGTTGGCGACCTTTCTCTTGGTCGCCTTTTCCCTGTTGCCTGCAGAAGAGCCTGCCGACAGCCTGCTGTTGCAGATGACGGCGGCCCAGGATTCTACGGCGCAGGCTCCTGCAGATAGCCTTGTTCCCCCTACATCTGAACCCCAGACCTCGAACCTCGAGCCTCGAACCTCGAACCCCGACAGCGGGGGCGTTGCGGGGGTGTCCCCTGCAGAGGGGGTAGCGGACGCCGCAGAGGGGGGGGGATTGATAGGAGATCCCCGCCTTGGTTCGGCTACGCTCACCACAGGTCGCGGGGATGACAAGAGAGAGTCGGGAGTGGCATGCGGCGGGAGCGAGGGGGAGGCTTCCCCCGACACATCGTGGAAATGCGTGTCCATAGA
The DNA here is from genome assembly GCA_946186895.1 of uncultured Fibrobacter sp. Classification (GTDB taxonomy): domain Bacteria; phylum Fibrobacterota; class Fibrobacteria; order Fibrobacterales; family Fibrobacteraceae; genus Fibrobacter. Next base: position 40,586 of record CAMHOW010000008.1, on the reverse strand, counting down.
TTTGACGACTGGCGAAATCAGTCCTTCCGATTCAGGCAATCCGAATTCCGAAATCCGAAATCTGAATCCAGGCCCCAAGAAATCCGTCCTCTACCTGAGCGGTGGCGAACGCTCCCCCTGGTTCCACCTGGGTGTGCTTTATGCCATCGAAAATTACAAGGTCCGTATCGATTCTGTGGTGGGAACCTCATGGGGGGCCTTTGTAGGTTACCTCTGGACTCACGGCATGACGCTGGACGATATCCAGCGCATACTTTTGGACCCGTACCTGCAGGGATACGCGGGCCACAACATGTTCGATGACCTGTACAACAAAAAGTCCGAGCAGGCCGATTGGCCCATTTCTCCCGAAGGCGTACCAAGTCTGCGCTATCGTTTCACTCTGGAACCGGACACGTCCAGAAACTTGCGGAAAATCCCCAAGTCCATCGAACCGGATACGGCTACGCAGAGGTACGCCCTTGCAAAACTCCGCCTGCAAGAGGCAATGAACCGTGTGCCTCAAGGGGCGGTGATTCCCTTTACGGTGATTGGCTGCAATGGTGAGCAATGGAAATCATCGGAGGATGTGTTCAAGAGCCTCCCGATGATTGAAAACTACAACTCTGGCGAACTATGTCCGGGGTTGGCTGTGCCTTACGAAGATGTCTATGACCAGGTTCCCATTATCTCGGTTGGGATCCCCCGTGTGGCGAAGGCTACCGTGTCTTCCTGGAATTCTCCCTGGCAACGTATCCTTTTCGAAAAGCCCCTGCAGAATTTGTCTTACCAGGAGTCGGGCGTGGTGCTGCGTGCCCATTACGCTACGGATTCCTCCTATACGGCTTGGATTCAGGCGGGGTTCTCGGCCTTGGAACGCCATGCTACAGAACTGATTCCGTTTAGAAACGATTCTCTGGACTATATGACCTTGAAGAAGGTGGCTCGCCCCTGGTTCAAGTTCAAACCGTCTTTCGATAGCTTGTCTGCGGAGACCCATTCCACCATAGCGTCTTACTGGAACGAAAGCGACACGGGCATGGTGGCACCGGAGAATTTCTTGAAGGCTATATCTAAGGAATCCGCCTACGATTCCGTTTCCTTCGATATGCTCCCTACGGGCAACGTGTTGGTCGGTGCGAAGGTGACTCCTACGGTAGATGTTTCTCTGGGCGGTTTCGGTTCCAGCGCTATCGGCCCTCATGCCTATGGTGACATGACTCTTGCCTTTGTGAACCAGATGGATATCGCTCTTGGCGTTTTTGGATTTGTCGGCCCCAGATCGTACGGGGTGAGTCCTCGATTGGAAATTTCTCACCTGTGGAGCAGGGATTGGACTGTCGGGCTTCGTTATGATTGGTACACCCTGAAACCTCTGGACTCGTACCTGGACGACAATGTCTACCAGACTACGCCTCGTGGCGAAAAGCGTAGCGACTTTAACATGTGGGTGGATTACCACCTGACCCGCACCCAGGTGGCTTCGTTGAATTTTATGCTTGGGGATCGGACTCTTGACTTCTCGAGTGTTTACAGGATGGACGATCTGGAAACCTGGCCGGTGTCTCCGTCACTGCAGTACCGCTACACCGAGGGCGATACCGACCCGTTTTTTGCCTATCGCGGACAGTCCGTATTTCTGGAGTGGGGACTCCAGTCTGTACGCTACAAGATTGAACTTGCCGACTTGATTCCGATTTACCATAAGCTCACTTTGGAAATGTTTGCCAGCCGCTCGCCGTTGTCCTTCCTTACGCTGGGAATTTTCTTGAGTGGCGGTGTGGACATGTTCCACGACGAGGGACACGGCTATGTTTATCCAAAGACCACAGGGCTCAAGCCTTTGGACAATTTCTACCGCAGGTCCGTTGCGGCAACCCCCTGGACCGGGGAATGGTACAATCCCGAATTGCTAAGCCATCACTATGGCCTTGCCCGCATAAACCTGGGGCTCCACAAGGGCCTCTTTGGAATGTGGGTGTTTGGCGCCTACGTGCGGGACTTCGAGGAAAATCCCACGTCTCGCCTGGAGCAGGACAAGTTTGTCCTGGAACCGACGCTTCGCCTTTCTTACAAGTCCATCTCTGTGTCTGCGGGTATGTCCCGTTTAGTAGATCGCGAAACTCTTGACGAGCTTGGCGACGTCATGGACTACGCGTTCTTTGTCCGCGTCGGGAACTACCCGTTCTAGTTTATTCCCCGCGGTTCTTTGCGGCTACGTCTTTATACTTGTTGTGGTCGCTGAGCGTGCTGCTAAAGAAGTGGGTGCCTGAACCATCGTCTTTTGCTACAAAGTAAAGGGCTTTGGTGTTGGCGGGGAACAGGGCCGCTTCGATGGCCTTGCGACCAGGGTTCGAGATGGGACCGGGCATTAGGCCCTTGAACTTGCGGGTGTTGTAGGGACTGTCGCTGTTCAGCTGGCTTTTGTAGATAGGGCCGGTCAGGTTCCTGAAGATGAACCGCACCGTGGGGTCGGCTCCCAGCGGCATGCCGATTTCAAGACGGTTGTGGAATACCCCTGCAATCAGGGGACGCTCGTCTTCTTTGCCGGTTTCTTCTTCTACAACGCTGGCCAGCGTGAGCACCTTGTGCCAGTTGCCTAGCACGGCCCACTTGGAACCCGGCTTGTCTTTCATTTCGTCTCGCACCTTTAGGTTCGCTGCCACCATCTGCTTGAGGATGGTTTCTTCGTCGGCGTCGATAGGGAAGGGGTAGGTGTCGGGCAGCAGGTAACCTTCTAGGGAGTTTGCGTCTATGCCAAGGGACTGGGCGAACCTGGGGTCCTGGACCAGCTTGTTCCAGCGGTCTTCGTTCAAGTCAGGGAATGTCTTTTTCAGGTAGGCGGGAATCTCCCAGGAGGCACGACCCTCGGGAATGGTCACTCGGCGTACGGCATTCTTGCCGCTTTCAAGCAGGGCGAAGATCTGTTCTAGGGTCTGTTGTGGAGGAATTTCATACCAGCCGGCCTTGAGGGAGGGCTTGTCCATTTTATTCCGGACCTTGAACGCCAGTCCGTCCTTCCAGACGCCCTTTTCCTGTAAAATTTGGGATACCTTGGCGGCGGAACTGCCCTTGGGAATCTCCAAAAGCACCGTTTCTTGGTTGCTGGAGACTGCATTAAGGCGTTTTTTTCCTTGAAAAACGGCAAAAACGGCTAAAATGACCAAAAAAATCACGAAAATGGTAAAAATCTTCTTCATATCGTAAAAATTTAACAGAATATCTCCCAATTTGCCAAAATAAAAGGTATATTCCTATTGCATTGTTGTATATTTTACCATGTTTATTGAGGAATAACATGAAAAAGGTTTTATTTGTTGCTCTTTCCCTGATGGTTGCCGCTGCTTTCGCCGCACCGAACAAAGTGAAGTCCAAGTTGGGCGATATCGACCTGACCAAGGAAAAGGGCGGTGGATCTGTGGTTTGCACTGCAGGTTTTAACGACGAACTTACCATCGTTAAGGACGGCGACACTGAAGTTCTGGTCAAGGGCAACTGCGGTCAGGGCTGGGTTCCCAAGTCCAAGGTGGAATACGTGGCTCAGGCTGCTGGCGACAAGTCCATGAAGTTGGAAGGCGTGGACGTGGTCGGCTGGCTCGATAACCCCAGCGCCGTGTTCGTGTTGGAAAACGATGACATCGACTTCGACGGTGTGAACATCGACCGTGACTTCAAGGAATACTTGCAGCACACGATGGACCGCGAACAGATGGAAATGCACAACAACGAAAACTAATTCGTTTGCAACGATTTAATGAAAAGGCGGGCCCTGGCCTGCCTTTTCTTGTCATGCTTGGTAAATCCAGGCAATTCCTTTGCATACTGTCATGCCCGGCTTGACCGGGCATCTCCTTTTTTTAGTATCTTTTAAAAAATTGGTTTCTTCAAAAGGATAATGAGTATGAAGAAGATTGCAATCCTCATGGCACTTGCCCTAGCAAGTTTTTCTTTTGCGGCAGATAAAATTCAGCCGACGCGGGTGGGCCCGGTGAGTTATTACGGTAGCTTGCAGGCTAGTGGTGGTTACCTCTACGGTTCCAAATCAGGCACAGAAAAGGTTCAGCTCAAGGGTATGAGCATGTACTGGGATTATTGGGATGCTGGATCGCCCTTCTATACCGCTTCTGTAATAAATGCCCTCGTAGATAAGTGGAAAGTTGAAATTATCCGCGTTGCCCATGGTACGCCTAGTACCCAAAATGCGGGTAACTCGACGGCCTCTCTAGATGCCGATGACGCCGTTATTCAGGCTGCCATTGATAACGACATCTATGTCATTATTGACTATCATTCTCATTATGCCAACGACGAAATAACGGACGCTACGACTTTCTTCACTCGCATGGCGAGCAAGTGGGGCAGTTATCCCAATGTGATATTTGAAATTTTTAACGAACCCAAAGATGCAAATATGTGGGGTACGGTCAAAACCTACGCTAACACCATTATTTCTGTAATTCGATCCAATGGTGGAACAGACAACCTCATTGTAGTGGGAAACAGCGAATACTCCGCCCATCCGGAAGAGGCAATCAATAGCAAGGTGACGGATTCTAAAAATAACGTGGCTTACACATTCCATTTCTATGCAAACTCTCATCATACAGATGGTGGCCAATGGGATGGCTATTCGACGTTTGTTCAGCGTGTCAGCAGTGCGATTCAGGCAGGCCTTACGGTGTTTGTAACGGAATGGGGCGTGGGTACAGCTGATGGTAAGGAACTCTATAATACCACTGATGCTGATGCTTGGATGACTTTCCTTGATCAGAAGATGATTTCTTGGTGTAACTGGTCTGTGAGCAACAAGGATGAGGCCGCTTCTGCATTCCGGGGGCAGTCTACCTATACGAATCCCACAAACTGGAGTTATGATGGATATTCAACATCGGGTAAGTATGTTTATGATCAGTTGGCTAGCCATGCGGCGTCTGTCTCTTGGAGAACTGGTACTTCCGGTTCTTCTAGCAGTGTTCAGGCTGATGAAGAATTCATCGATGATTTTGAGGATGGCGATGGAACTGCCTTTACCGGTGGTTCTTGGTATGCCTACACCGATAAGGGTGAACCCGATGCCGCGAATGGGAATGGAAAATCTTCTATAACCAATGCTGCTAATGATGAAGGAGACGGCTATATTGTGGTTTTTGCGGCTGACAATTCCACAGAAGGTATGGCCGCATTGAAGGGAATCGTTTTGAATGCGGGGACGTACATTTACGATCCCTATGTAGCCTTGGGCTTGAATCTTAATGAAGATGAAAGTGTTTACGACCTGTCTTCTTGCGAAAGTTTAGAATACAAGTACAAGGGTGCCGCTCATACTTTTAAGGTGCAAACTCCTGAAGTGGAAGATTATAACTACCATACTACAGATATTCTTGCTTCTAAGTCTTGGAAGACCGCTACCGTTGATTGGAGTGATTTACAGCAGGCGAATTGGGAGGGTTCTCCTAAGGTGACCTTGAACAAAAAGAAGATTGACAAGTTCGCTTGGGTCGTGGAAGACACGGATGATGCTAATTATCTGTATATCGATGATTTGCGTTGTGTCGGTGGAACCATTGAGCGGGTTTCCAGTTCGTCTGCTGCAGGCAGTTCTAGCTCCTCGAAGCCCAAGAGTTCCTCCAGTTCCGTGACGGTTTCTTCCAGTTCCCATGTGAACCCCACGTGCGAAGACGGTGAAACCATCGATGTAGGTTCGACCCACATGCTTTGCGTTGATGGTGAATGGACTGAAGTCAAGGTTAGCAGCTCTTCTACCGTTTCTACAGTTGTCATGATTGATGATGTGGATGACGGAAATACAGGTGTGGAGACCTTGGGCGAAGATGGTTATTGGTTCCTGTATACTGCAGGAGGCTCGATTTCCAATACTCAGGGCGCCGATCAAGTGTGGGATATGGTTCGTGGTAATTCGAACAACTACTATGTCGCTATGGAAGACATTTCCGATATAACTTACGGTGATAAATCATATCCTTCTGTGGGTATGTCCATGAATATTCCTGCGTCTGCATTGGCGGGGTGCACTGCTATCAAGTACGACTACAAGGGCTCCGGCCATATGTTCCGGGCGGCCATGAGTACGGTGACTGCAGAAAGCGGGTATGAGCACGCTACAGACGCCCAGAACAAGGCCACTTCTTGGACAACGGTAACAGTGGGTGTGGACGATCTCGCTCAGCCGTCTTGGATTCCCAAAACAGAGAAGCAAGACTTTGCTTGGAATTTGGTTTATCAACTAGTATGGGTGGTGGACGAAAAGATTAAGGATGCCCAACGTGGTACCTACCTTGACGTTGACAATGTCCAGTGTGTCGGTACTTTACCCGATATTGGCGGCTCTAGCAGCTCGGGAACGGTTGTGCCCTCGTCATCTTCTGCCGAGCCGGAATGTACAGAAGGTCAAGAAATCCATGTGGGCTCCTCTGACCTGAAGTGCGTCGATGGTAAGTGGACCGAAATGAATACTAGCAGCAGCTCGACCTCTCCGAACTCTTCTGCCTCTACTCCGGGCTTTGCCGTTATTGATGACTTCCAGGATGAAAACACCCAGTCCGAATCTCTGGGCGAGGCATACTGGTACATTTACAAGGCAGGTGGTTCCGTGACCAACAAACAGGACACCAAGACGAAGTCCTGGGATATGGTCCGCATTGACGGCGAAAACGCCTACGTTGCTATGGAAGGTATTTCTGGCATTACCTACGGTGCGACAACGTACCCCTCTGTAGGTATGGGCCTGGATATCCCGACCAGCGCATTTACCAACTGCACGGCAATCACTTATGACTATAGGGGTTCCGCTCACAAGTTCCGTGCTTCTGTGTCTACGGTAACGCCTGATGAGGGATACGAACATGTTACGGACATCCAGCCCAAGGCCTCTGCCTGGACTCAGGTAACGGTTATTGCAGCCGACCTGGCTCAGCCGACCTGGATTCCTGCAACCGAGAAGAAGACCTTCTCCTGGGCACAGGTGGTGAAGATGGCTTGGGTCGTAGACGAAAAGATTGCGAATGCTGACCGCGGCACGAATCTGGATGTCGACAACGTGACCTGTATCGGTTCCTTGCCGACTCCGAAGTCCAGCTCCAGTGTGAAGCCGAAATCCAGCTCTAGCGTGAAGCCCGTCTCCAGTTCTAGTGCCGGTGTAAAGCCTGGTTCCAGCTCTGGAGCCAATAACGGTGGTGCTGGCAATAACGGAACCAATAACGGCAACATCAACGGCAATGATAACGGTTACGGCATGGCTATCGGTGACATCGCTTCTCCGGCCGGTCTCGATGCCTCTATCATGGGTAAGACCCTGGTGGTCTCTGTCGCCCGTGCCGGTCTCGTGAAGGTCCAGGTGTTCGACATGATGGGCCATGCCATTGAAAGCCATAGCGAGAGCATGGCGGCAGGCAGCTTTGCCCACGACTTTGCCAAGCTGGGCAAGGGCGCCTACATTGTCCGTGTGCGTCAGGGCTCCATGGTGAAGACCTTGCGTATGCAAGTTCGCTAGTCAAGCTCAAAAATGACGAAAAAGGCGGGGAATCCCCGCCTTTCTTGTTTACACCGGTAACATCTTTTTTCATGCTTCTTTGTTCGAAGTCGGTTCTGGGAAAATATTTTTAGGAGGTGTCACCTACAATCCCAGGGATTTTTATGAAAAAAATCGCATTTTTCATGACTTTGGCGCTGTTCGCCTCGTCTTTTGCGGCTAACCGTGTGGGCCCCGTGAGCCAGTATGGCCAGCTTCAGGCCGGAAAGGATTCCAACGGCAAGGGCCGCATTTTCGGTTCCTGTGCGGCCTATAACAGTACCCCCGTCCAAGTCAAGGGCATGAGCCTTTATTGGTCCCTTATGAAAAATGCCGTTGAATTTTGGACAGCCGAGGGCGTTTCCAGCATGGTTTCCGATATGAAAATCGAGATTGTCCGAGGTGCCATGGCTACAGGTAACGAGGATTGGAGTGACGGCATAAAGGGGTACGCTTCTGAACCCGATAAGCAAAAGGGCTTTATGAACGCCGTTGTTCAGGGGGCCATTGATAACGATATCTACGTCATTATCGACTGGCATAGCCATTGCGCGGAACAGAGTACGAATTCTGCGGTACAGTTCTTTACGGAAATGGCCCAGAAGTGGGGTAAGTACGATAACGTGATTTTTGAAATCTACAATGAACCTAAGAATTCCTGTGGTGAAAAATGGCCCGATGAAGATGCCGCCAAAAGCTACTGGAAAAGCGGGATCGCCCCCTATGCGAAAACCGTTATCCAGGCAATCCGTCAGTATTCGGACAACCTTGTCTTGGTGGGAACACCCTATTATGACCAGTATACGAATGCGGCTACTGCTGAACCGCTCCAGGATCAAAATGTCGCCTATACATTCCACTATTACGCAGGCTCCCATAAAACAGGTTCTGAGGGGGCGAATGCTGTTGCTGCCATGAACGCGGGCCTTTCCGTATTTGTATCGGAATGGGGTACGGGTACTGCCGACGGAAAGGGAGACCCCAATAACTACGTTTCCCAGAACAACAGCTGGCAGCAGTGGATGGATTCCTATAAGCTTTCTTGGGCGAACTGGAGCGCCTCCAAGATTTCAGAAGGAACTGCGGCTTTTAGTAGCGGTGCGACCCGCTATAGCCTGAGCTATTCCACCTCCGGAAACATGGTGAAGGGCTTTCTGGCGAATAATCCCAAGATTTACACTGCCTGCGGAGGTTCTCCGGCTGCTGCGTCCAGCTCCAGCGCTGCGGGCCGGTCTTCTAGCTCTAACGGGACAGCAAGGTCTAGTTCCAGCGCCTTTGTGCCGAATTCCAGTAATTCTTACGCCCCTGGTTGGGACGACAATACCGCCATTCATGGTATGAACGCCTTGTCCCACGCTGTGACTCTGGAAGGCCGTACCCTCCAGGTTGTGGGTGAGGGCTATGTGTCGGTCAACCTGTTCGATATGCAGGGTCGCCTGATGGCCAAGTTCGGTCAGGTTTCCGGTACTGTGAACCTTGAAAAGATGGCCCCCGGCCGCTATATACTACAGGTTCGCTCTGGTTTGGCCCAAAAAAGCCATCAAATCGTGCTAAAATAGCTTTGTAAACTAAAATTTCACTTGTTGGGGCCTATATAAAAAACTATATAGGCCTAGAGGAAATGATTGGGATTTTTTCACTAGGAGAGAAACAATGAAAAAAATCTTTGTGGCTGCACTTTGTGCAACAACAGCTATGTCTTTCGCCCAGACTACCGCCAATCTCGATGATTTCGAAGACGGTGATGGTTTGGCTAATACCGGCGGTGCCAAGGACGCTTGGTACGCTTATACCGATGTAAATGACAAGGGTGCGTCTACGTATACAAATACGAAAGACCAGTATGGCCTTGTTGTCGTGATGGAAGAAGCCGCTGCTGGTGGTTCTAAGTATGGGGCTGGCCTGACCGGCATTAGCTTGGCCAAGGGCAGCAATCCCGACGATCCTTACGTGGTTCTTGCTGTGAATGTTGCCGGAGGCCTTTCTGGTTGCACCACGATTTCCTATAAGTATAAGGGTGCCGGCCACAACTTGAAGGCAACAATGAACGGTGACGACTCTGGTGACCTCACTGGCTACAATAGGCATGCATATGCTCTTGATGGCAGCACCAGTTGGACCAATGCCTCCGTTTCTGTATCTCAACTTAAGCAGGCTACAGGCTGGGGAACAACGCTTTCCTTGAATATGGCCAATGTGGTTTCTCTGTCTTGGGAAGTTAAGGGCACTGCGACCTCTGACTACCTCTACATTGACGATGTGAACTGTGCCGGTTATACCCCCGGTTCTTCTTCGACAACGACTCCTTCTACAGCTGTCGTCATCGATGACTTCGAAGATGCCAATACCACTGCCGAAACTCTCAGTAAAACGGCCTACTGGTACATTTACACTGCCGGTGGTAAAGTTGGCAATACACAGGATGCCAATGAATCTTGGGATATTCTGGATAGTGCCGATGGCACCAATCATTGGGTTACAATGAAGGGTATAAGTGGCATTACTCCGGGTAGCGACAAGGATGAAATCTATACCTCTGTGGGTATGGAAGTTGCCTTTACTTCGGGTGTACTCTCTGGTTGTACTGCGGTTCAGTACGATTACAAGGGCTCTGGCCACCGTATGCGTTCCACCGTGGACGGCGTGACGGTCAACAAGGGCTGGGAACATGTGGCTACCGACCAGCCTGCTTCTACGGACTGGAAGACGGTGACCGTTTCTACTATGGCACAGCCGGATTGGATTTCTACTGTTACTGGCGCCACTGTTGTTGCGTTCTCTTGGGCCAAGGTGTCCAGGTTGACTTGGGTGGTAGACGAAAAGTTTTCCGCAGCTAATCTGGGTACATCTTTGTCTATTGACAACGTGAAGTGCGTTGGTACCTTGGGTGCTGCCACTACTAAGCCCTCTTCTAGCAGCACAATCCCCGCTTCCAGCAATAGTAACGCTGCCAACAACAATGCCAACAATAACAATGCCAACAATAATGCCAATAACAATAATGCCACCAACCCCGGCATGAATACGGCGATTGGCGTGGTTGCCGCTCCTGCAGGTCTCTCCGCTACCCTCCATGGCAACACCCTGCAGGTGTCTGTCGCCAAGGCTGGTCTCGTGAAGGTCCAGGTGTTCGACATGATGGGCCACGCTATCGAAAGCCACAGCGAAAACATGACCGCCGGTAGCTTCGCTCACAGCTTTGCTAACATGAGCAAGGGTGCCTACATCATCCGCGTGCAGCAGGGCTCCATGGTAAAGACCGTGCGTATGCAGGTTCGCTAAGTAAAACTTTGTAAACAAGTTCCGCGTTCAAGCGCGGAAACGCAAAGAGGCGGGTTAATGCCCGCCTTTTTTGCTAAAAAAGGGGCTTTTTGAGGGCCTCTTTTTTTGTATACGGGAGTAACAGATTGTAACCATAATTTGGCTTGGATAATGGCTTTCCTGGAATTATTTTTAGATAGATAACAACAAAAAGAGATGGGTGTTGTATGAAAAAGACATTTTTCTGGGTGTTGGCGTTTTGCCTCGTTTCACTTTCATTTGGCCGTGTCGGCCCGGTAAGCCAATACGGTCAGCTTATGGCCGGCAAGGCCGGTAGCAAGGGCCAGATTTACGGTTCCTGTGAGGGCGTCAAGAGCGGTGCCGAAGTGGCCGTGCAGGGCATGAGCCTTTTCTGGAGTATCTCCAGCGACGTGGGTTCCCCCTTCTGGACTTCTGACATCGTGAGCGGCTTGGTGTCTAAGCAGAACATTCAGCTGATTCGCGCCCCCATGGGCGTAGACGAAGACTGGGGTTCCGGCAACTACTTTACCAATACGTCCAGGTATCAGGCGTTGATGAATACCGTGGTGCAGGCGGCCATCGATAACGATATCTACGTGATTATCGATTACCACAGCCACAAGGCCAGCGACAACGTGAACAATGCCAAGCAGTTCTTTAGCTATATGGCCCAGAAGTGGGGTGGCTACGACAACGTGATTTTCGAGGTGTTCAACGAGCCTACTTCCCAGTCTTGGGGCACCATCAAGAACTATGCAGAATCCGTGATTGAAGAAATCCGTAAGTATTCCGACAACCTGGTGTTGGTGGGCAACCGCAACTGGGACCAACACCCCAATGACGCCATTGGCAACACGGTAAGGGACTCCAAGAACAATGTGGCTTATACCTTCCACTTTTATGCGGGATCCCATTCTACCGGAGGCGAAGGCTCCAATGCCGTGTCGGCCATGAATGCGGGCCTTTCCGTGTTCGTGTCGGAATGGGGTACGGTGGATGCTTCCGGTAACGGCGGCTTCAGTTCCGGCAACAGCGCGACCTGGTATAGCTGGATGAAGGACCACAAGTTGTCGGGCGCCAACTGGTCTGTTTCCAACAAGCCGGAATCCGCATCCTATTTCAATGGCAGCGCCTGGAACTACACTGAGAGCGGTCAATGGGTAAACAACAACATCTTCAAGTATTTGCCGACATCCTATAGCAAGTGCGGAAACGCGCCTTCTTCCAGCAATTCCAATCCTTCTTCCTCTTCGACGGTGAATCCGGGTTCTTCCGCTTCTCAGGGCGTCACCAACAAACCCTTGCTGGTGGACAACTTCGAAGACGGCAACTACACCTCCCTTTGGAATAGCCTCTGGGGCATCTACAACGACAACGATAAACAGGCGAAATCGACCATTGATACGTCCATGGTCTCTGGCAATAGTTCTTCTAAGGCTATCCAGATTACTTATCGTTTGGATAAAGGCTCCTACGAATACAGCCCGTTTGTGGGTTTGGTGGTTTCTGCCAATGCCGACGAAGTCACTACCGAGGACTTGACTGCCTGTACCGCCATCCAGTATGATTATAAGGGCGGTGCCCACGACTTTAGGGTGGAATCCTCTGTCGATGTGGAATACAACTACCACAAGAAAGCCGTCAATTCCAGCAACGGTTGGAAAACCCAGACGGTTTACTGGGCGGACCTTGCCCAGGAAACGGGCTGGGGAATTCCCGCATCTGTTAGCGATGTGCAGCGGGCTGTCCGTGCATTCAGCTGGCAAATCCAGGGAACCACGGGAACCAATGGCACCTTGCAGATTGACAACGTGAAGTGTCTGGGCCTCAAGGAAGCTAGCAGTTCTTCTGTCGCTTCTTCCTCCAGCGTGAAGCCTTCTTCCAGCTCCGCGCAGCCGCCCTCTTCTAGCTCTATGCAGTCTTCCTCCAGCGTAAAGCCGTCCTCCAGTTCTGTGGCCTCTTCCAGCAGCGCTCCGCTGGTGATTACCGGCAACTTGACCCAGACGGTGCTCCGCGGCGAATCCATGAGCCCTGTAATCTTTACGAATGTCAATAGCTTCCAGAGAAATTCCCAGAATATCTACTACTTGAACATGACCCGATCTGGCAATGTGCTGACCTTGGATGCCACGGTTCCCGCAAGCGCAAACTTGGGTACATTCCGTGAAAACTTCAGGGTGAATGGCACGGCCTACACGATGGTGTTGACTGTACGCGAGTCCTCCAGTAGTTCTGTGCAGAGTTCTTCTTCTGTAAGTTCCTCTTCGCAGACACCAGCAAGTTCCGCAGCTGCAAGCTCCGCCTCCGTAAGCAACGATTGGCAGTCCAATACCCAGCTTACCGTGAACGGCAATGGCGATGTGGTTATCGGCCAGTCAGAAGGCTGGACTCCCGACCGTGTGGTGACCAAGGGCTTGGGCGAGGTAGAAAATAACAAGTCCTACACGCTGAGCTTTGATGCCTCCATCCAGCAAAATACCATGGACATGTCTGTTTCCCTGGGTTCCTATTGTAACGGCACAGTAGAATTGGATGGAGACGAAGGCACGCAGTCCTATACTTGTACCTTCAAGGCGACCAAGACTGAAAACGTTACCTTGACTTTGACCATGCCCGGCTCCCGCTGGGAACCGGTGACCATCTCTAATCTTTCCCTGAAGTTGGCTGATGGTCACGAGGTACTGTCCAGTTCTTCTGTGGCGCCTTCTAGCTCTTCTGCGGAAGTTGTAAAGTACGATATCAAGTTTGTGGTGAATGGAAAGACCGTTCAGACCATCAAGGTGGCGAAGGGAGAAATGCCCGAGGCCCCCACAAGTGTGGAACTGCCCAAGAATGACGCTCAGTATAGCTACAGCTTTGGCGGTTGGACTCCTGAAATTGTCGCCGTTACAGGCCCGGCCACCTACACGGCCAATATCGTCCAGACTCTCAACGCCTATAAGATAACCTTCCTCAATTACGACAATTCGGAACTGTGGTGGGCCGAAGTGAACTACGGAAAGGTTCCTGTGTATGCCGGCCCCGAGCCGACCCGCGAATCCAGCAAGTCTTTCCGTTATGAATTCAAGGGCTGGAATCCCGAACTGAAGAAGGTTGTGGGCAAGGCCTCTTACGTTGCGGTCTATAACGAAATTCCTTTGACGGCAAGTTCCAGCTCTGCTCAGGAATCTAGCAGCAGTGAACAGCCCAGTAGCAGTGCTGAAACGAGTAGCTCTTCTGTTGCCTCCAGCGCCTCTACCGGTGTCGTTGTCTCGGGTGATCTCACGCAGAATGTGGTCAAGGGTGCCGATTTCGAGACGGTTACGTTTACGAATGTGACTTCGTTCAACAAGGAAACGTACTACATCTGGTGGCTTTCCTATGACTACGTGGGCAATACCCTTACGATTAGCAATTCCCAGTCTACGCAGTGGCTGCAAGCAGGTGATTGGAACGAAAAGATTAATGTTAACGGAACCCAGTACGAAATCAAGGTGACTGTTGTGGAACCCGAATCCTCTGCCGCTTCTAGCTCTAGCTCCAATGGAACATCTAGCGCAAGCCGCCCGAGCTCTAGTTCTATGGGTTATGACATTGCCTCTTGTAACAGTGGTGTGTTCAGCTCCAGTGCCGGCAATGTGACTCCTGCCTCTAATGGCAGCGTAACGCCTGCTTCTAACGGCAGCGTGGTTCCCGCTTCCAATGATAGTGTGATTCCGGCTTCCAACGGATCTTCAACGCTTGCCCTGCGCGGTGCGGTGAAGTTCCCTGTTTCCGTGAGCTTGAATGGACGCATGCTCCAGGTGGCTGGAGGCCTGGCGACTATAGACGTGTTCGACATGCAGGGACGCCCCTTGGCAAGGTTCGACCAGGTGTCGGGTGCTGTTGGACTTGAAATGTTAAATTCTGGAAACTATATTTTGCGTATAAAGTCTGGCGGTCAGGTTCAGAACCGCAGAATCATGTTGAAATAAAGTAATTTAGTCGATAAGTTCCCCCGCTCCCTGGAGCAGGGGAATTATCTTTTATAGACTGTTTTGTAAAAGGTGTTGTGATGAAGAAAATGATCAGTGTGTTGCTGGTGTTGCTGGTGGCTTCTGCCGTATTTGCCGCCTTTGATGAGGGGCACTTTAACTATGGACGGCAGTGGAAAGGGGAACTTAAAGGAGTCAATTTGTCAGGGAAAGGTCTTTCCCATTTGGCAATTTGGCTTGGGGACAATGCCTCCTATAATACATATTGGGAAGGAGATATGGTACGTGCCTGCTCCCAGTATGATCTGACCCCGGTTATTTATGCTTACGTGATCGCGGAATATGATAAGGACCAGGGGTATGTGGATTGCGATATGGGCTCACCAAACCATTGTACTAATGGTGCTCAGACTATTAGAAACCATTGGAGCGATATTATTGCTCGTTATCGCTCGTATGCACAGGGAATTGCGCAGGACTACGGGACTGATAAGACGACAGTCTGGCTGATTGAACCGGATTTTTTCCAGTATTCTGAATCTGGTGACGCACGTTCAAGTTATAATCAAGATGGTGGAGCCATTCCTGATGCTGAATTGTGCGGAACTTATTTCAATGACATTGTAGCGACAATCAAGGCCGCCTTACCCAATGCAAAAATTGCGGTGGATATTTCACCGTGGCTAAACGGCGACATCGTCGGCTGGTATGCCAATTTTGACCAGAGCAAGGTAGATTACCTGTTCTCGTCGGGTGGCCGTACTCAGGGTGACCAAAGCCGTATCCGTAGCGACAACAATAACCTGCTGACATGGGCCCAAGCCAGTGCGGCCATGGGTGGCAAGAAGATTATTGCTGATGACGGTTACGGTGTAGGCGGCGGTAGCAATAACGATTACCAGGACTGGATGAGCGTCAGCAACCTGAACAACCGTATTGCTGACGGTGTTATTGGCATTACCATTCAGGATCCAGGCGACTCCTATTACACCTTTGCGGCGCAGAATCCCATTTCTATTGGCGGTGGCAACAGCAGCAATTCGGGAAATTCCTCTAGTTCCACGGCCCAAAGTTCTTCTAGTAGACCGTCTAGCTCCTCGGCAGCCCCGACGCCAAGCGATTTGACTGCCTTGATCGACAATTTTGAAGACGCAGACTACGTGTCCGAATGGGGCGGTGAATGGACCACTTATGACGACAACGATAAAAGTGGCGCATCCACGATTACGACCGGCTTTTCCGAGGGCCGTAATTCCACCAAGGCGTTCAAGGCTACTTATTCTCTGAATAAGGCCGGCTTGCCTTATGACCCGCAGGTGGGTATTTCTATCGACCTGCTGTCGGATAAGAGTGCCGTTAGCTTGAATTCTTGTACCAGCATCAGCTATTACTATAAGGGAGCTGCCCATACGATACGTATGGAAACGCCGCTGGTAACGGATTATGGCTACCATGAAGCTTCTGCTGAAAGTGCTAGCAGCTGGACCAAGAAGACGGTTGCCCTAGCGTCTATGACTCAGCCCACATGGACCGATGTGACCGTCAATGTTGCCGATGCCCGTGCCAATGCAAAGGCCTTCAGTTGGCAGATTACAGGCCAGACAGGTGACGCTGGAACTTTGGAAATAGATGATGTCCGTTGTGAGGGCTTGCCCGAACCTGCTTCTAGTAGCTCTGTTGCCTCGTCTTCTAGCATTTCTTCTTCAAGCGTGTCTTCTAGCTCGGTCAGCTCTAGTTCCGAGGAAAGCAGTTCGTCAGAGGAATCGTCAAGTTCCGTGGTTTCGTCTAGCTCCGTGTCGAATGGCCCTTGTATCACATTTGTAAATGGCACTGGTGGTTATGGTGACCATTGCTACAATTCTGGTCTTCAGCATATGGAAGAAGGAAAATGCTACATGCTGAATCCGGCAAGAATTAATGAAATTCAAACCTACATGAATGATGATGCCGCTCAGGAATATTGGTGGGTGGAAACTTCTTGCGGAAACGAAGAAAGCTCTTCTAGCTCCGAAGAAAGTAGCTCGTCTGAAGAGAGTAGCTCTTCTGAGGAGAGCAGCTCTTCGGAAGAAGTATCAAGTTCTAGTGAGGAAGAATCTAGTTCTAGCGTTGAAGAGTCTAGCTCTAGCTCCGAAGAAAGTAGCTCGTCTGCAGTGTCATCAAGTTCTTTATCAGATGGCCCTTGTATTGCTTTTGTAGATGGCGTAGGTGGCTATGGGGATCACTGCTATAATTCTGGACTGAAGAATATGGAAGACGGGAAATGCTATACGATGAATCCAGATCGTATGGGCGAAAATCCGCAGTATATAAATAACGATGTGTCGCAAACTTGGTGGTGGGTTGAATCTTCTTGTGGAGTTGTCAAGTATACCATTACTTTTGTGAATGGTGAAACGGTTCTGCAGACGGTGGAAGTGGAAGCGGGAACGGTTCCGGCATATACCGGCGATGAACCCACTAAGGAAGCTACGGCACAGTACACCTATAATTTCAAGGGCTGGACTCCGGCACTGACGACTGCAACAGAAAATGCAACGTACGTGGCTGATTTTAATGCAGTTGTAAATGCCTATTCTATTCGTTTCTTGAATGGAGAAGATGTTCTTGCAACGGAATCTGTGGCCTACGGTGAACTTCCTGTCTATTCTGGAGAAACTCCCGTTAAGGCAATGGATGCTGGGTATACCTACGCTTTTGACGGATGGGATCCCGATTTGGTGACCGTCACGCAGGACGCCGATTATACGGCCAAGTTTATAGGAACTAAGAGAAAGTTTGCAGTGACCTTCATGGATGACGACTTGACCACGGTCCTCAAGGAAGCTGCGGAGTATGATTTTGGAACCTTGGCCGCCGACATCGTAAAGCCCGCCGACCCGACGAAGGCGACAAATGCGGAATACACCTATGAATTTGCGGGTTGGTCGCCGGAACTTGTGGATGTAGTGGACGATGCCACCTATATTGCGACCTATACGGCGACCCTGAACAAGTACACCGTTACTTTTGTGGATGAAGATGGTCGTACGGTGTTGTTGGCGGCTGCTGAATACGACTACGGTACTGCTGCCGCTGACATCGTAAAGCCCGCCGACCCGACGAAGGCTGCTACGGCGGAGTTCACCTACACCTTCGCCGGTTGGAGCCCTGAAATTGCTAGGGTGACAGAAAATGCTACCTACACGGCCTCCTACACCTCTACGAAGAACAAGTACACCATCACCTTCGTGAACGGCGATGGCACGGAAACTACTGCCGAGGTGGAATATGGCACGGTGCCTACGGCTCCTGAAGGCAAGACTCCTGTTAATACGGCACAGTACACCTATACGTTTGGCGGTTGGGATTCCGAGATTGTGGCTGTAACGGGCGAGGCAACCTATACGGCTATCGTGAACCGTTCGGTGAACAAGTACACCGTTACTTTTGTGGATGAAGATGGTAGCACGGTGTTATTGGCGGCTGCTGAATACGATTACGGTACCGTTGCCGCCAACATCGAGAAGCCTGCGGATCCGACGAAGGCTGCTACGGCTGAATACACCTACACCTTCGCCGGTTGGAGCCCTGAAATTGCTGGGGTGACAGAAAATGCCACCTACACGGCCACCTACACCTCTACGAAGAACAAGTACACCATCACCTTTGTGAATGGCGATGGTACAGAAACTACAGCCGAGGTGGAATACGGTACGGTGCCTACGGCTCCTGAAGGCAAGACTCCTGCTAATACGGCACAGTACACCTACACGTTTGGCGGTTGGGATTCCGAGATTGTGGCTGTGACGGGTAACGCCACCTATACGGCCGTAGTGAACAGCACGGTGAACAAGTACACGGTAACCTTCGTGGATGAAGACGAATCGGTTTTGAAGGCTGCGACGGAATACGATTATGGTACCGTTGCCGCCAACATCGAGAAGCCCGCTGACCCGACAAAGCCGGGTGATGATGGTGTGACCTATACCTTTGCAGGCTGGTCTCCTGCGTTGGCTGATGTGACCGGCGATGTGACCTATACGGCGACATACACGTCTTCTACTAACAAGTATACGGTAACCTTCGTGGATGAAGACGGAACAGTTCTGAAGGCTGCAACGGAGTATGCTTATGGAACGGCTGCCACCGCCATTGTAAAGCCTGCCAATCCGACCAAGGCCGCTACGGCTGAATATACCTACACCTTCGCCGGTTGGACTCCGACACTTGCTGATGTAACGAAAAACGCTACCTACACGGCCACCTACACCTCTACGAAGAACAAGTACACCATCACCTTCGTGAATGGCGACGGCACGGAAACTACGGCCCAGGTGGAATACGGTACGGTGCCTACGGCCCCCGAAGGCAAAACGCCAGCCAATACGGCCCAGTACACCTACAGCTTTAGCGGCTGGACTCCGGCACTTACCGTTGTGACAGGCGAGGCTACCTATACGGCTGTAGTGAGCAGCACAGTGAACAAGTACACGGTAACTTTCGTGGATGAAGATGGTAGCACGGAGTTGTTGGCGGCTGCTGAATACGACTACGGTACTGCTGCCGCCAACATCGCAAAGCCCGCCGATCCGACAAAGCCGGGTGATGATGGTGTGACCTATACCTTTGCGGGTTGGTCTCCCGCAGTGGCTGACGTGACTGGCGATGTGACCTATACGGCAACCTACACGTCTTCTACTAACAAGTATACGGTAACCTTCGTGGATGAAGACGGAACAGTTCTGAAGGCTGCAACGGAGTATGCTTATGGAACGGCTGCCACCGCCATTGTAAAGCCTGCCAATCCGACCAAGGCCGCTACGGCTGAATATACCTACACCTTCGCCGGTTGGACTCCGACACTTGCTGATGTAACGAAAAACGCTACCTACACGGCCACCTACACCTCTACGAAGAACAAGTACACCATCACCTTCGTGAATGGCGACGGCACGGAAACTACGGCCCAGGTGGAATACGGTACGGTACCCACGGCTCCTAAGGGCAAAACGCTCGCCAACACGGCCCAGTACACCTACACATTTGACGGTTGGACGCCTGCATTAACCGCTGTGACGGGCGAGGCTACCTATACGGCTGTAGTGAGCAGCACAGTGAACAAGTATACCGTTGTATTCTTGAATTACGATAATACCGAGTTGCAGAATACGATGGTTGAGTATGGTACGGTACCTGTTTATGAGGGTACAGTGCCATTCAAACCCTCGACGGAAGCGTATCGCTATTTCTTTGACTCCTGGGAACCAGAAATTGAGGCTGTGACGGGTGAGGCTAGCTACATGGCAACCTTCCGTCAAGAACAGATTCCCGAAAGCTCTAGCTCTAGCATAGAAGAATCCAGTTCTAGCAGCGAAGAACAGTCTTCTAGCTCCAGCGTCGAGGAATCCAGTTCCAGTAGCGAGGAACAGTCTTCTAGCTCCAGTGCCGAGGAATCTTCTTCTAGTGAGGAAGTCAGCTCTAGCAGTGAAGAACAGTCTTCTAGCTCTAGTGTTGAAGAGTCTAGTTCTAGTGAAGAAGAATCTAGCTCCAGCAGCGAGGAGTCTTCCTCTAGCGAAGAAATCAGTTCCAGCAGTGAAGAACAGTCTTCTAGCTCTAGTGTTGAAGAGTCTAGTTCTAGTGAAGAAGAATCTAGCTCCAGCAGCGAGGAGTCTTCTTCAAGCGAAGAGATCAGCTCCAGCAGCGAAGAACAATCTTCTAGCTCTAGCGAGGAAGAATCCAGCTCCAGTGCCGAAGAGTCGTCTTCTGATTCCTATGAAGGACCTTGCATTGCCTTCGTAAATGGCGAGGGTGGTTATGCTTCGCACTGCTACTACAAGGGACTGAACAACATGAAGGATGGCGTATGCTATACGCTGAGCTCACAAAGGAATCGTATCCTCAAGTGGGTAGAAACCTCTGCTGTGGATAGCACCTGGTGGACAGAAACCTCTTGTGACTACGTGGTGGCGTCCAGCTCTAGTGTCCAGGAGCCGGAAGTTGTTTCTAGCAGCTCAAGCTCCAGCGTTCCCGCAGATGCAACGGATGTGGTTGCTTCCGGAAAAATGCTCCTGCCGAATTTGGCCTTCAGTCATAATGTGCTGACGGTTAACATGCCTAAGCAGGCGCTTGTACGCGTGCATGTCTTTGACATGTTGGGCAATCGTGTGAAGACCTTCCAGGAAGCCTTTGCTGGTAGTAGGGATGTTTCCCTCCAAGGGCTGCCGCAGGGTAGTTACATGGTCCGCGTAACGAGCGGCAGTGCCGTAAAGACCAGCCGTATTATTATACGTTAATTTACAAAAGCACCGTTAGGTGCCCACGAAAATACTCCACTTCGTAGAAGTGGAGTATTGAGTGCGGGAGGGTATTAGGGAGGGCGGAAGCCTTCCCTAATTGTTTATAGTACCGCAAGGTGCCCACGAAAATAAACCGCTTAAACCATAGGCTCGTTGCTTGAATAAAACGGTTTATTGAGTGCAGGGTAGGTCTTAGGGAGGGAACCCCTCCCTAGTTGTATATAGCCTTTCTTACAAAATGCATAAATTTGCATATTTGCATAAACATGCTATAGAAAATAGCTATATTTGGACCATGACTTTTTCAAAAGGTGTAAAAGACGGCCTGCCTATAGGCCTCGGCTATTTTGCGGTCTCCTTCTCTTTTGGTATAGCGGGCTCCAAGTTTTTTTCGTGGTACCTGGTGACCCTGATTTCCATGACCAACTTGACCTCGGCGGGTCAGTTTGCTGGGCTTCAGATTATGGCGGATGCTGCGGGTACTTTTATCGAAATGGCCATAGCCACTTTCTTTATCAACTTGCGGTATAGCCTCATGGCCATATCCTTATCGCAAAAGGTAGCGCCGAATTTTGGAACATTTAAGAGACTTCTCTTGGCAACGGGTATTACGGATGAAATCTATGCGTTGGCTGTAAGCCAGAAATCCGCTGTGACGGCTCGGTATTTTGCGGGGCTCATGGTTCTTCCGTACATTGGATGGTCGTCTGGGACGATGGCTGGAGCCATTTGCGGTGAAATTTTGCCGGCGGTGGTGACCAATGCTCTGGGAGTTGCCCTTTATGGAATGTTTGTGGCGATTGTGGTTCCCCAGATGAAGACTTCACGTTCCACACTGATCGCGGTGGCCATTGCAATTGCCTGTAGCTTTGCTTTCAAGTTTGTTCCTGCATTGAGCCATGTGACCGTAGGCTTTGCGATTATCATTTGCGCCCTGGTGGCCTCGCTTTTGGGAGCGACGCTTTTCCCGGTGAAAGATGATCCCGAACAGCAGAAGGAGGGGGCATGAACTTGAGAGACTATTGTATTTTCTTGATGGTCATGGCAGGTGTCACTTACCTGTTGCGTGCCGTTCCCTTTGTTTTGCTCAAGGGAAAAATCAAGAGTCGTTTCTGGCGTTCGTTCCTGGCTTATGTTCCCTATACGGTGCTTGCTGCCATGACGGTCCCCGCCATTTTCTATTCTACGGATTCTATGTTGTCGGGAATACTCGCACTTGTGACAGCTGTTATAGCCTCACTTCGTGGTTTCGGCCTTGTTGGCGTGGCCGTAGTGGCCTGCTGTACGGTGCTTTGTATTGACGGACTCTGGCCTATGTTCTTTTAATATGCTACATTAGTAGCGCTATGGAATTTGGTCGGTTTGAAGCTTTAATAGAAAAGTTCCCGCAGGTGCAAATCTTTAGCACCGATGGTGCCGATTTGGACCGGGTGATTACTCACTTTTTGAACCAGCGGACGAATGTTTCCACCATGTCCGAGGCTGTTCAACGGAAAATCCAGCAGGCTCTTGCGCCCTTCTGGCAGCAGCGCTTTATAAGCCTCCACGATGAAGAAGCCCCTCTGGTAAGAAATCTGCTTTTGAATAAAAAGTTCTTCTTGCAGACAGATCGTTACATTGACGACGTGCCGTTTCCGGAAACAGATCCTGAAAAGCTTGACGAGGCTATGGAAATTGCGGACTTGGATCGGAGTATTCTGGAACGCAAACTGCTGAGCCTTTCGAACGGGGAACTTCGCCGTGTATTGCTTGCACGTATGTGGATGGAAAAACCCGAGTGGATCTATTTCAACGACTTGTTCGGAGGGCTGGATCCGGAATACCGAGTGCATCTGGCCACTAGCGTAGCAGGCCTTGCCAGGCGTGAAAACCTGAATGTGGTTGTTCGTTTGGCCCGTGAAGACGAAATGATTCCGGGCATACCGGCCTTTGTTTTTGAGAACAAGGTGTTTCGTGATTATGCGGGAAAAATTCCGCAGACTATAGCTGCTCCCAAATACACCAAGGCAGAACTTAGGGACTACGAAATCGTGGAACTTGGTGGGGACGACGATAAAGGAGAAACCCTCTTTGACCTGAAAAATGTCAATGTCCGCTTCGGCGATACTACGGTCATCAGGAACTTGAACTGGCAGGTTCGCAAGGGCGAACATTGGGTGGTCATGGGAGAAAACGGTGCCGGAAAGAGTACGCTTCTTGGGCTTTTGACGGCAGACCATCCTCAGATTTATGGAAACGACATCATCCTACTGGGAGAACGCCCTGGCCATGGCTTGAACATCTGGGACCATAAGGCCAAGCTGGGATTCTTTTCGCCGGAACTGGCTCTCCAGTATCGAGAGGATCTGACCCTTTTGGAAGTGCTCTGCACGGGCTTTACAACCAACCTTTGCAAGGCGGACAATACCACTTGGGAAGAACGGGCCAAGGCAAAAGAATGGCTTGCCTACCTAGGCTTTGCTGACCCAGAAGAAAATGTCCGCAAGCTTTCCAACATAGACAAACGTCTGATTCTTATGGCACGGGCCGCCATACGCCCGCCAGAGGTTCTTTTGCTGGATGAGCCTTCCCAGGGACTGGAGAAGGGTTACCGTGAAAAGTTTTTCCACCTGCTAGACTTATTGTCTAAAGAAACGACTATCATTCTGGTGAGCCATTATGAGGAAGAATGGCCCCCCTGCATGACCCACCTTCTTCGCATGCCGAAATTTTCGTGACCATTTGACATTCTACCGATATGCAACTTTCAGAACAAAATATTCTTAGCGCATTAAGAGCTGTCCAAGATCCCGATTTACACAAGAACATCGTGGAGCTGAACTTTGTACAGAACCTTAAGATTGACGGAACCAAGGTTTCTTTCGACCTGGTACTCACCACACCGGCATGCCCCATTCGCGACCGTTTCAAGGACCAGTGTATTGCCATTGTCAAGGGTCTTGGAGCCTCGGAAGTAGAAGTGACGCTCACCTCAAATGCTGGCCGTGTGGGCGATGCTCCCGAAGAGGCCAAGGTGTCTTTCCTTGGAGAAGTTTCCCATATCGTGGGCGTGGCTTCTGGCAAGGGTGGCGTGGGCAAGTCTACGGTGACGGCGAACCTCGCTATGGCACTCAGCTTGTCGGGCGCCCGGGTTGGTATCCTTGATGCTGACATCTATGGCCCGAGTATGGGTCTCATGTTCGGTATAGACAAAGACCCCCAGGTTTTTGAAGACAATACCATCGCTCCGGTAGAAGCTAAGGGTGGCATCTCCATTGTGTCTATGTGCATGTTCGCCGGTTCCGAAAAGGCAACCATCTGGCGTGGCCCTATGGCAAGTCAGATGATCCAGCATTTCTTGAACCGTGTACGCTGGGGAAAGCTTGACTACCTGCTGGTAGATTTTCCTCCTGGAACAGGCGATATCCAGCTGACGTTGACCCAGAACTGCCCCATGGCAGGGGCTGTGGTGGTGACCACACCGCAAGAGGTGGCTCTAGCTGATTGTCGCAAGGGCCTTGCCATGTTTGATTCTGTGGGCGTTCCTGTGGTGGGCGTGGTTGAGAACATGAGCTATTTCATTTGCGACCAGTGTGGTAAGCACCATAAGATTTTCCGCGAAGGCGGTGGAGAACGCATTGCCAAGAATTGGGGCGTACCGCTGATTGCGAAGGTGCCGCTCGAACCTGCGGTCGCTGACTGTGGTGACGAAGGGGTCCCTGCGGTGTTGCGTTACCCGAACTCCGAATCGGCAAAGGCTTTCTTGCAGGCTGCAGATGCTGTGGTGCGTACACTCTCGGTGTTCAAGTCTGAAGGCGATGGAGTGCTCAAGAACTTCAACTACACTTTTGAAGAACTTCCAGAGGAGGATGTATGATCCAGCCCAAGAAAGTTTTCAGAACTAAGGCCGGTAGACTGGGCTTTGAGTGGAATGACGGAACGCGAGGCACCTGTTCGATTCGTGAACTCCGTCTTGCATGCCCTTGCGCCTTGTGCGTAGATGAACATACGGGTGAAAAATTGCTTGACAATTCCACTGTTCCTGACGATATAAAATTGGAGAGGGTTCAATCCATTGGTCGCTACGCTGCGGGGTTGTCCTTTAGCGACGGCCACCGTTCGGGAATTTACCCCTACGATAAATTGAAGGAATTGACGAAAAACGCGTAAAAAACAATATTTACTGCGAGTATTTTGGAAAAAATCATGAGCGAGTTTAACGAATCACTTTATTTTCGCGACTTGAATCGTTACCCGACCCTTTCTCAGCAAGAGGAAGAGGCCTTGTTGACGATTATCAGGACCGGCGAGACGGAGGAAATTCGTAAATCGGCCCTTCAGCGGCTGATTCGTGGGAACCTGCGTTTCGTGGTTTCTGTGGCCCGCAAGTACCAGGGTCGCGGGCTTGCCTTGCTGGATTTGATTAACGAAGGCAATATTGGACTTTATAAGGCGGCTAAACGCTTCGACATGAATAAGGATGTCAAGTTCATCTCTTACGCCGTGTGGTGGATTCGCCAGTCTATCCAGAAAGCCCTTTTTGAGCAGGTAGGCTCTGTTCGCATTCCGCCAAACAAGCTTGCCATGGTGAACCGATTTAAGCGGGCCTTGATGCTGAATGGCGGTGACTATGCAAAGACCATGGCCATGGAAGAGTTTGCTCCTTTCGAAAAGGACATTATCGAGGTCATGGAAAAGATTGTAGACATCTCTTTGGACGCTCCCATCGGTGACGATGCTGGCAGTAGCTCCGGGGCGGATTCCGTCAGTACCCTGATGGATGTCCTGGGTAACGAAGGCAAGCAAGAAGAAGAGATGGAACGGGAAGAACGTCGCAAGATGATTGACGAGACCCTGGCCTCGCTTCCCCGTAGGGAAGAAGAAATTCTGAAGATGTTCTATGGTCTTGATACCGTAGAAGACACTACGCTCAAGGATATTGGCGAAGATTTGCGCCTCTCTCGCGAGAGGGTACGCCAGATTAAGAATAAGACCCTTAGGCGTTTGCAAAAGAGCAAAGAACACAAGGATAAACTCTCCGATTTCCTGGAGCATTGATGGCTTTGGCATCCGAGACAGCCCGGAAGGCAGCTTACCTTTTCTTGATTCTCTGCTGTGTTGCCGTTGTCGGTTTGGGCGGTTATCAGTTGTATCTGGATATGGCCCCTGCCAAGGTGACGGTGCCGGAAGTTCCTTTTGGCCTCAAGGCGGGAACGCAGTTTTTGAAGGGGGATTCCCCCGATATGCGTCAGGAACTTTCGGAGCTACCTCTCCAGACCCAGGGCGAAATTCGTCGCGCAACAGAACTGTTCCGTAGCGGAGCCTATGTGCAGGCTAATGAGATTTTTAATGCCGTGTCTTTGTTGTATCCGGACCTGGTGGTTTCCCTGTGGAACGAAACCAATAGTTTGTTCGAAATAGATTCCTTGACGGAGTTGGAGAACAATCGTCTGAACTTGTTAATCGGGAAGTTACAAGGCAAGTATCCGAATACGGGACTGGCCAAGTATCTTGAAAGTCGCAAGACATACAAGTCTGGCAACAAGACGGTGGCCCTTGAGATGGCAAAGATTGCAGTGGAGCAGGCTCCAGCTTTGGTGGAGGCCCGTCTTTGGTACGCCCGTCTTTTGAATGAAAACAATCGCATGCCCCAGGCCGTAGAGGAATCCCGTGCGGCCATTAGTCTTTCGGCTGGTAACGAACCCCGTGGCTACGAAGTCCTGGCTAGGCTTTTCCATGATATGGGCACGCTGGATAGCTGTTCCTCGTTGTTGGATTATGGTCTGACTCAGTACCCCATGGATGCCGAAATGCTGCTTTTACGCGGGTATCTGCTGGAATACCAGGGCCGTTATGACGAGGCGGAAAAGGTTTACCAGAGAATTCTTGCTTTTAGGCCGGATTTTGAAGGTGCCGCAATTGCTTTGGCGACTGTTGGCGAAAAGACTGCACCCGGAGTGGGTGGCGGTAAAATTTCTCCCATGGACCGCTCCCAACTGGCTTGGGAAATCCTTGAACCTCTGGTGGAAAAATATCCCGAGAACATGCCCTTGCGTGAGGCTCTGGGACTTGCATACTTGAAGGGGCGTGATTTTGACCGCGCCCGTATCCAGTTCAGAGAGATTCAGAGCAAGGATCCGGAGTATCCGGATATCCAGCAGCGCATACAGGAATGTAATGTGACCCGCCCAGTGTTGCCGGTGCAGGCGAACGGACTTGCCGAAGATCTGAACCGCGCTGTGGACAGCCTTCGAGAGTCCATGGCTCCCTCGACCAAACACGATTTCTCAACGATGCTGGGCCATTACCTTGTCCGTTACGGAGCGACTCCTGCAGAATTTTTCAAGAAGTACGACATCAAGAATTTTAGGCCTGTCAAGAAGAATGTCTGGCAAGAAAGTTTCTACGATGCCCCTTACAAGCACACCTACACGGTGGTTTTTGATTCCCTGAATCGTTTCCGCGAAGTCCACGTGGTGGTTTATGATTCTTCGACCACATCCAATCATCTGGGGCTTGCGCCAGAAGTTTTCACCAGGTTCCTGAAGCAGAATTCTAGAATTTCTGGTATTGGAAATAGCACTGGCGAGACAGATTGTGGCGATGGCCTTGTTATTGATGCGGCTGTCTGGGAAACCCAGGACAATTTTGAAATTCTCGCTCGGGTTGTCGGAACACCTAAGGAAATCCGAATGGTCCGTTTTGACAAGTCTGTGCTTCCGCCAGGCCTCAAGTTGTGCGACTACAGCACGTATCTGAACGAGTTTTAATGCAAAATGTGTAATGTGGAATGTGTAATGTGAAATGATTCATTTCACATCTCACACCTCACATTTCCTAATTAGGGCCTGTTTCCCGCCCCCTACTTTTTTGTATCTTTACCCTATGCGATTTTTCCGCTATATGGTATTGGCTTTTGTCGCCCTCTTGCTGGAGGGGTGTACTTGCTGTGCCTACCTGAACCATATGTTCAATGCGGAACGCCTTTATGACGAGGCGGGGGAACTTCGCGAGGCCCGTCTCGACAGCATCCCTGAAGAGACCGATTCTAGTCCGGGAATGGAAGAACGCCAAAAGTATGACAAGGTTATCGAGAAGGGCTCCCGCGTTTTGGAACGCTTCCCCAATAACAAGAAGCGTACCGCTGAGGCCGTATTCCTGATAGGGGAATCATTCCGCCACAAAGGGGAATGGGGCAAGGCTATTGTCAAGTACGATGAGTATGAAAGGTATTTCGCCGATTACGATTCCATGCGGGCGGTGGAATACCAGCGGGCCTACTGTCTCTATCGGAACCATGAATACAACATCAGCCGTTTTGCGCTGGAACCCGTAATTGCAAGTAAGAATCACCCATACTATTTTCAGGGGTTGAACCTGCTTTCTTTGCTGGATGAACAGTCTGAATTTCCAGACCAGGCCATCGCAGCGCTGGAAGCAGTGCTGGCTGATACAGCGGGAACTCCTTTTATGCGGGGCAAGGCCCACTTCCGTCTAGCAGGTCTCTATTACAAGAAAGAGGACTGGGCAAAGTCTAGAGAACATTATACAGCCAAGGAAATAGAGCTGCTTAATGTGAGGGAGCGGCAGACTGCAGGAGAACAGGCGGCGGAATGCTTGGTAAACCAGAAGGAATACTTGAAGGCGGCCGACGAGTACAAGGCCCTATTCAAGAATCCGGATTACGAACAGAAGCAGCCGGAATACCTGGTGCGCCTAGGTGAGGTGACCTTGATGGCGGAACGCTATCCAGATGCCTTCATTATCTTGCGCAAGGTGAATTCGGATTATCCGAGAACCGTATATGCAGCTCGCAGCTACTACAATATGGGCGATTACGAGCAGCAGAAGACTCTGAACTATGAACAGGCTGTAGTTTATTACGATAGCAGCTACAGTTCCCTGAACTATTGCGAATGGGGCCAGAAGAGCCGGTCTCTGAGCGAAGCTCTCAAGCGTCTGATTGCTATGCGGAATGCGAATGATTCTTTGAAGAAAGATTCCATTCCCAACATGAACATCTTCTATGGTACGGAATTCCAGATAGCCGAGTTGTTCTTGTTCAAGCTGTCTGAAGTGGATAGCGCCATCGCGAGGCTGACGGGGGTTATCGAGAATGCGGACGATTCAGCTCGAGTGATGCGGGCGACCTATGCCCGGGCTTTCATCTATGACGAATTCAAGGGCGACCCCGATACGGCTGAAGAGATGTACAAGGAAATCATTGAAAAGTATCCGGGTACGGAGTATGCCAAGCAGGCCCAGGTAAACTTGGGAATGCGTGTGACCATCAAGACCCGTGATGACGAGGCCCGTGATCGCTACCTGCAGGCAGAAAGCCTGTGGACGGTGGCGTCGGAGGTGCCTCTGGACCAGATGGAACTGGTAGATTCGGCATACGCAACGGCCCATGTTGCCTTTGACAGTCTTTACAGGGAGTATCCCGATACAGAAGCGGGAATACAGGCCCTGTACATGAAGTACGTGTATTTCCAGATGGATCCGGAACGTGGTGACAGTGCCGCCACGGTCTTAAATGAGCTGCGCTCAAAATACAGAGACACTCCTTGGGGTAAAGAGGCCGCTAAATTGCTGGATCACAGGCTCGCCATTAGCGATGCTGAGTTGGAACGCTTACGTAGGCGTGTTCAGCAAAGTGTAGAACACATTGAACAGATGTCTGCCCAGTACCAGGAAAGTATAAACAAGAAGCCCGAAGAGAAGAAGGCCGAAGTCAAGAGCAAGGAAGATGAAATCCTTGAAAATTCCTACAACAGCATGTACGATTTTGAGTAGGGATGGCTTTTTGAGGCGTTTCCTAATATGCATTCTGTGCGCTCTGTTGGCTTTGGCTTTTTCGGGCTGTGCTTCAGCAAACGCAAAGATCGCTTCCCGCAAGGGCTTTGTCCGGTTCCCTGAAAAACATTACGCCTCTAAGGAAAAGGCCGAAATAGGCACCAAGCTCACCGGCGAGGCTAGCTACTATGGTCCTGGGTTTCATGGCAAGAAAACGGCTAGTGGCGAGATTTTCAACCAGAATGACTACACCTGTGCCCACAAGTCCCTGCCCTTCGGTACCAAGCTGAAGGTGGTTCGGGACGATAACGGGGCTTCTGTGGTGGTGCGGGTCAATGACCGTGGGCCTTATGTAGACGGTCGGATATTGGATCTGAGCGTAGTTGCCGGCAAGGATATCGGCCTCGACAAGGTTGGGCACGCCAAGGTTACCGCTACAGTGATAGAATAAAAAATTTTTTGATGAAAGATAAATGTCATTTTTTGACAAAGTTTAGATTCTATATTTACTGGCATAGAACGGCACTTTCTTGTTTGTGTGCCCTTCTTTGAAAAAGAGGTAAATATGAAGTTTGAACTTTCTGAAAAGAGCCCTTGGGATTCCGGTTATTCCATTTTCCGCCGCCGTATTGACGAACAGCTCCAGCTTGGCGGTATGGACAGCAGCTTTGTAGATGACGATGTGCTTTTGCCTTATTACCGTGCCGGCGAAAGCGAAATCTATGTGCTTGGTGCTCTTGGCTGCCCTGTAGGAATGTAACTACTTTCTTCCGATGTGGAAGAGCAGCTGTACGGAGTTCACCATATGGTCGTGATGGTAGTAATCCTCGTAGTCCTCTTCGCCGGCCATGTCGTCGCCGGAGGCAATGGCGAGAACTTGGTACCGAATGCCAAACCCAAGGAACATTCTGTCGCCGACCTTTATGTCCTTGCCTAGCTCCAGATTAAAAGCAAAGGCAAAGTAATCCTCGCTATTGTCGCTTTTCCAACTGCTGTTATAATCAGGGATTGTTAGGTCAATGACACCCATCAGAATCTTTGCGCCGATGAAGGAGCCCGCCATAAATGAATCGGGCCGGCGGAAGGGGTATACCGTAATACCCGCTCCACCGACAAAGTAGCCAGCTTCCATTTCGTCGTCGAAGTAGCCGCATTCATGGCATTCGTATTTGCCGTCAAAGCTGCCAAATTCAACAGTCCCGTGGATACCAAGGAATTCTCTGATAAGAATACCCATGGTAAGTTCCGCCGTAGCGCCCACGCCCGAGCCGTCGTATTTGGTTCTGTCGTTGTAGTAGCGGTGGTTGTAGTAGAGGTACGAATAGTCGAGACCAAATGCTCCGTTTAGGTAGAAGCCGCTACGTCTTCTGGTAGGCTTCTGCATTGCGGTCTGCCCGGCTTGCGGGCCTGCCGTTTGGATTTCAATAACCTGAACTTGTGCCGGCGGTGGAGTTGTGGTTTCAACTTCTGTCGGTGGTGGCGCCATAATGACGAAGACGGTGTCCTGCGCTTGGGCAACACCAATAAATAATCCGACTAACAGAACAAAAAGTAGCCACTTCATACAACTCCCCCTGTTTTTGTTGTTCTACTTTGTCTTGTAGCTTACAAACCTGATGTTGTCGCAGTAGTCCTTGTGGATTCCTGTAAATTCTAGCCACGGGTAATTGCCGGCTTCGTTCTTTAGGATTTCGGCCTGCTCCGAACCGATTTCCAAGAAGATGGGTGCTCCTGCAGAAAGCTTGCCTTCGGTTTGCTGGAGTAGCTTGCGTACCAGCGTAAGGCCGTCGGGCCCTCCGAAAAGGGCCAGGGCCGGGTCGAACTTGTCTACCTCGGGCTGGAGTTTTCCCTTTTCGCCATCGGGAATATAGGGGAGGTTTGCAATTAGGCAGTCAATCCTTGTAGAGGCTTCGCCGAAAACATCGCCGGTGGCCTTCTTGATTGTCTCGGTGGTAACGGCTTCCAGCAGGTCGCCCTTGGCGAAGCTTAGCGAGTCGCTCAGGTTGTTCGCAACGGCATTTTCCTGGGCAAGAGCCAGGGCTTCTTCAGAAATGTCGGTGGCAAGCACCTTGGCACCTGTAATTTCCTTGGCGCAAGAGATGGCGATGGCGCCTGTTCCGGTCCCGATTTCCACGATGAAGGGACTTTCGATACCCTTCAGGGCGTCTTTCGCCATGTCTACCAGGGATTCCGTTTCGGGGCGGGGAATTAGGGCACGGGGGTCGCACTTGATGGTGAACCCGCGGAAGCTTGTGTCGCCAATGATATGCTGCAGAGGTTCCCGGTTGGCACGGCGGGCCACCAGCGGACGCAAGATGTCCAGCTCTGCGGGGCTCAGGGGCTTCTCGAAATTCAGGTACAGGTCCATGCGGTTCTTCATCTTGAGACCGTGGCTGATGATGTACTGGGCATCTAGCAACGGGTCGGGCACGCCCTTCTTTTCGAAGAAGACCTTGGTGCGGTTCAAGATTTCGAGCACTGTCATCTGCGGCATAAGATTCTCTCTTCCTCAATCGTCATTCCGGGCTCGGCCTGCCCCGGACTCGATCCGGGGACCCGGAATCTGGCTTATGCGTTAAACTTCCCCAGTTTCTCTTGGGCGTTGGCCATCTGGAGACCGTTGATGATTTCGTCCAGGTCGCCGGTAATGACCTTGTCCAGGTTATAGAGCGTAAGGCCTATGCGGTGGTCAGTGACGCGGTTTTGCGGAAAATTGTAGGTGCGGATTTTCGCGCTACGGTCACCGGTACCTACCAGGGCCTTGCGGCTGGCCGCTTCTTCCTGTTCCTTCTTCGCAATGACGGCGTCCAGAATCTTGGAACGGAGCATTTCCATGGCGTGAAGTCTGTTCTGCAGCTGGCTACGTTCGGTCTGGCAGCTCACCACCACGCCTGTGGGAATGTGGGTGAGGCGAACGGCGGAATCCGTCTTGTTGATGTACTGACCGCCAGCACCCGAAGAGCGGTAGGTGTCCATGTGGATGTCCGCTTCGCGGATTTCCACGTCCACTTCTTCGGCTTCGGGAAGGATGGCTACCGTCGCAGCGGAGGTATGCACGCGGCCCTGGGCTTCGGTTTCGGGCACGCGCTGCACGCGGTGCACGCCGCTTTCGAATTTCAAGGTCCCATAGACGCTGTCGCCTTCGATGAACACCCGGATTTCCTTGTAGCCGCCCACGGTGCCTTCGCTGGCGTCCTGGATGGTCATTTTCCAGCCCATGCGGCTGCAATAACCCTGGTACATGCGGAACAGATCGCCTGCAAAGAGGGCCGACTCGTCACCGCCGGTACCGCCACGGATTTCGAGAGTGGCGTTGCGGTAGTCCCAGGGGTCCTTGGGAACCATCAGAATCTGCAGTTCGTCGGTGACGCCGGGCAGTTTCTTTTCGATGTCCGAAAGTTCGGACTTGGCCATGGCCACCATTTCGGGGTCGGAATCGCCAAGAGCCGCCTTCCATTCCTCTTGGTCGTTGAGCAACTGCAGGTATTCCTTGGCCTTTGCCACGGCCTTTTCGATACCCTTGTACTGCTTGTGGATTTTGTTGTAACGGGCCTGGTCGGCGAGAACCTCCGGGTTCCCCAGTTCCGATTCAAGTTCCTCGTATTTTTCAATCAGTTTTTTTGCCTTGTCTTTCATCGGGGTCAAATGTAGAAAAACGAGATGCTAAATTCTATATTTCCCGGTATGCAGGTGACCCCAATCGGCACATTCTACGGCGATGCCGTGTACAAGTACGACGCGCCCCGGCAAGGGAGGCTGTTTGCTGGGCATCCGGGCCGTATTGAACTGAATGCGGGGCAGAACTTCGAGATGGCGCTCCGAGACCTGGAAGGCTTTGATCGTATCTGGGTCATATTCCAATTCCACGAAAACGACGGTTGGCGCCCTACGACCCGTCCGCCGGTACCGCCCAAGGGCAAGGACCGTGTGGGCACTTTTGCAAGTCGGAGTCCTTACCGTCCGAACCCCATTGGGCTTAGTTGCGTGCGCCTGTTGAAAGTCGAAGGCCTTACTTTATATGTAGATGAGGCCGACCTTTTGAACGGAACGCCTGTGCTGGATATCAAGCCGTATATCCCTATGGCAGATGCTTTCCCCGACGCAAGGGCTGGCTGGGTAGAAGAGCAGGAGGGCGACTTGTGGACTGTCGAAATGTCCGAAACATTTGCAGCCCAGTCCCGCTGGATTGCGGAACACAGTGACTTTGATTTGGAAAGTTTTGCCCGTGTGCAGCTTTCCCATGGGAATTTCTCCAAAGATGTTTTTGACAGCTCGCGCCGCCGCCTGACCATCGATGAAATTGCAAAAACCGGTGTGCTTGCCTACCGCACGTTCCGTGTTCATTTCAACTATGACGATGTCGCCAATAAGGTTGTTTTACAGCAAATTAGCAGTGGCTATACGGACGAAGAGTTGAAAATTGGGGCCGAGGATAAATACGGGGATAAGCAGGTTCATCGAGAATTTCTATCTGCTAAGATCCTGCCTTTTGTGTAAATAAAAAATTACTCAAGTCAAAATTTCTTAAAAATCGTTCTCCAAATGTTCCCTAATTGTATTTATTTCTTTTGTCAGTAAAAAATATGTTGAGTTTTGGTATGTTATGCGCTTTTTTTATTATTTTTAAGGCAGCTAAAAACCAAAGGAGTTCTCTATGAATTTGAAATCCGCTTTCGCCCTGCTCGCAGCCGGAACTTTCCTGGTTGCTTGCGGTGCTGACGAAGTCGTCAACGTCAATGACGAAGCCAAGGACAAGGCTACCATTACCCTCAAGGTGATGGACAACCACGATGGTTCTGCTATTGAAGAAGCAGAAGTGTACTCCATCGTGGACGATGAAACAGTAAAGACCAACGAGTTCGGTCTTTCTGTGTGGAAGAAGCAGGTCATCGGTGACCACGCTTTCCAGGTTTCTAAGGAAGGCTATGCTACTGTCCTCACTAAGGTGACTTTGGACGAGCAGGGCCAGGGTAACGTGGCTCGCGTAGGTGACGCTATTGCTACCGTCGCCATGTACAAGATTGGTGTGACCGCCAAGGGCACTGTTCTCTATACCGATGACAAGGGTAACAAGAACGCTGCCTCCGAAGTGATTGTCTACGCATCGCTCCCCGCTAATTTCGTTCCTTCGGAACTTTCTACCAAGACCGACAAGAATGGAGAGTACACCTTCAAGGATCTTCCGGAAGGCACCGTTATCAACATTTCTGTGGGCCAGAAGGAATTTGACAAGAAGAACTACGCTCTCGTTGGCGATGAAACTGTTGGTGGCGCAAGCTACAGAGCTGGTGATGTAGTCAATGTGGACATCATGACGATGTCTAAGGTTGCCGCCCAGCTGCAGGCCGTGTCCAACAACCTGGACAAGATTGACACCGCCACAAGCCTCACGTTTACCTTCTCTACCGAACTGGCCGATTCCTCCAAGGCAACATGGGTCGTTTCCAAGAGCCTTGGTAGTTCCGTGCTGGTGAACGCCACCGTGGACAAGAAGACTGTTACCGTCAAGCCCGTTAGCGGCAAGTGGGAAAAGGGTTCTACCTACACTGTTTCTGGAACGGTCTACTCTACCGATGGTGCAAAGCTCAATGTCTCCTCTCTTTCCTTTACGGTGGGTTCCAACGGTGGCGTCAAGGCTCCGGACAATGTTACCAACTTCAAGGCTGTTGCCGGAAGCTATAGCGACGAAGTGGATCTGTCTTGGACTGCCCCCAAGGGTAATATCGCCGGTTATAGGCTCTATTACAAGACCGACCTGATGGCCGACTACGAGTATATTGAACGCATCGCTGCAACTGCAACGAAGACCACCATCGAAACTGACTACGACATCTACGTTCCCACGACAGCAAAGGAAATCTCCTTCATCTTGCTCCCCTACGTGACCGGAACTTCGGGTAGCGCTGTGGAAGCTGATGTGACCAAGGCTACGGCTGCAAAGTTTACCATTGGTTCTAAGCCAGCTTCTTCTTCCTCCGTTGCCGTTGTTCCGACATCTTCAGAAGACGTCGTTCCGACTTCTTCTGAAGACGACGAAGAAGAACCGTAATGGTTGCTTGATAAGTGAATTTAGGCCTGGGCTGTGCCCGGGCCTTTTTTATATTTATGGGTAATGGGTTTTCTTGTTAAAAAGTATTTTTTGAAATGCGTGATGTTGGTGGGCTTTGCAATCCCGCTGACCCTTTTGGCTTGCGCCGGTTCAGAAAACGGTGGTGAGGGTGGCTCTGCTGGGGATTCCGGCATGGGAGATGCCCCCTGCACGGAATGCGGCGCCCGTGGTGAAATCAAGCTGAAGATATCGGGTGAGAAGTTCTACCGAGAATGGAATGAATTGGCGTACGGACGTCTGGATTCTTCTGCTGTGGTGGGGGTGCTCCCAACCCTGAAGGTTTCGGCGGGGCGTCCGGAAACTTGCCGTATGTGCCACAGTTACAGCGCGGACGCCCTGGACTTTGACCTGGCCCATGTAGAAGATTCTCTTTTTGTGGCGGCATTCCCCAAGATGCGGCGTGAACTGCTTTTGCCCGGTATGCGCCTGCCGGAATCGGACTCCCTTTACATGGATAGCCTTTCGGCACAACTGTTGCGCTCGGAATTTGCCGACGGCAAAAAACTGGAAGATTTTACGCCTTGGCAAGAACGTGACGGGGTGGAACAAAAATTCTCCCGGCAGCTGCCCGATAAGTTTCGGAACCTGCTGAATGAGCTGGCTAGCCGTTATGAGCTGCGCTATGTTTCCATGCCGGTGCGTCTGGATGTGTATATGGACCCGGACCTAGGGAGTAGCGGAGGCTATACCTGGAAAATCCTTTGGAGCCTTTGGGATGCCCGTTATGGCGAACTTGTGTTCCTCGTGTATTCGGAGTTTACTGCCGAGACTACAAGTCGTGTGGCTCCCGAAAAGGAATGGGCTGTACCCTTCGCTCCTCGTCTCTGGAAAATGTTCAGTACCGACCTGAAGAAGATTGAAAACCACTAACCCCCTAGACTATGAACACACCCTTCTACATTTTCATGAAGCTTTTGCCGAAGAATGCCGCAAGCCGTGCCTTCGGAGTCTTGACGCGTCTCAAGTTGCCCTTGATTTCCAAGGTGGCTCGTAACGCTTTTGCCCGCTATTACAAGCTGAATATGGAGGAATCGGAATTCCCCATTGACCATTACGCCAATATCGGTGAACTTTTTATCCGTCGCCTAAAACCGGGAATGCGTCCCATTGCGGAGAGCGAGGTTGTTTCCCCTGTAGACGGAGTGCTTTCACAGACGGCCACTTTTGATGAGAAGCAGGAACTGATCCAGGCTAAGGGTAAGACTTACACCTTGAAGGATTTGCTTCGCGATGATGAGATGGCGGCCCGCTTCGATGGTGGCGCCTTTGCCACAATCTATCTGGCGCCTTTCAATTACCATCGGATTCATAGCCCTGTTTCTGGAATGGTAGTCGGGGCAAGCTACTGCCCGGGAACGCTGTGGCCGGTGAATGTGGGCAGTGTCGAACGTGTAGAGGGGCTGTTCTGCATCAACGAACGCCTTACTAGCCATATCCGCCTGGAAGATGGTTCCGAGATGCTTGTTGTTAAGGTTGGGGCTACGAACGTGGGCCGCATCGGTGTTGCTTATACGGATGAACTGCTGGTGAACGCAGGCAAGCTCCCTAGGGACTGCAAGCGCTACGACTGGAAACCCGCACAGGAAATTCGCGTGGAGAAGGGCGGTGAACTTGGCCGTTTTGAGATGGGCAGCACCGTGATTCTCGTGGTAGACAAGAAGATTCGCGAACGTCATCCGGATTTGTTCAAGTCGCGCTTGGGTTCCGCTGTCAAGGTGGGCGAAGCCCTGTAAGGCCTGAATCGTAGGTGACGCCCATGGTTTCTTCGAAGCGATTCCTGCAAGACGAGCCTGTCCTTGGGCGGGCTCTCCGTTTGTTTGTGGAACGCTTTTCGAACTTGGATGATCCCGTTTTGCAAGTGACGGGCGAGTTTGCCGATGACAACAGCAAGATTGCCTGGACGCTTCTGGGAACCGCCTTGTACCAGGATCTGCGCATGGACGAAATTGCCGCACTGCTTGTGGCGCTTTGTCGCAAGTTCCCCGGAGACAAGCTCTGGACTTTGCCCGTGCCCAAGGGTGGCGATATTGAGGCTGTTGTGGAGTCCGCCCTTGGAAACCGGGACTGGTCTTTGTTCAAAAATGTGGCGGGCATCTTTTGGAGTGTGGGATTTTTTGTGCGTAGGCATGGTGACTTGAAGTCTTGGGTGAATGGCTCTACTCCCGAAGAAATGTGGCGAGATCTGGGCGAGATTTATTTTATGGGTAAGCGTGGTGCACGGCCCAAGGCCTGTGCCGCCATCTACCGGCTGTGCGGTAAGTTGCCTGCGGGGCTTGGGTATGTCGCGGGCCGTGGGCTTAAGCGCTTTCGCTGGCCAGACCTGCCCCTGACTATGGGGGCGAGGCGGTTCCTTTCTATTATAGGACCTGCCCGAGAGGGCGGTTTTGCAGACCTCTCGCCAGAGCAGAAGCAGAAGATGATGAATGAGTTTTGTGTGGCTCTGTATCCCGAGAATCCCTATGCGGTGGCCCATTCGTTGCAGTTCTATTTGGAAGAGTGGGAGAAGTCCTTTATGTGTCGGGAATGCCAGGCAGGTTGTGCCAATTGTCCGATTTACGAGTTCTGTGATTATGGGGTGAAAGAATCATGATCCGTCTTTTTCTCGCAATAGCGTTGTTTGTATTATGGGGCTGTTCCGAAGAACATGTCAAGGTGGATTACTCTAAGCTCCGGTTCGAAGGTCGCCGCCCTATGAGGGTCTCCGTGGATTCTACGACGACCAAGGCGAACGGCTTTGTGCGAGAGGTGGACTTGCGTTATGCCAGCCATTGGGGTGACACGCTGAATGTTTCTGTTCTGGAATTCAAGGGCGATGTTTATGCGTTGGATTACTACACCAACAGCGGACGGTTCCAGGGGGCCCATTCTATCCTCCGCGGGAAGTATCTGGAACAGAGTATCCGTGCGGATTACCGGATTTTCGTATTTCGGCACGACAGCTTTAGACGTTATGAACGCCGTACCTTGGAAAACTTTGTGCGCTCGGTGC
This sequence comes from uncultured Fibrobacter sp., assembly GCA_946186895.1. Lineage (GTDB taxonomy): Bacteria > Fibrobacterota > Fibrobacteria > Fibrobacterales > Fibrobacteraceae > Fibrobacter. The sequence goes on along the minus strand of CAMHOW010000008.1, from coordinate 1,696 downwards.
CCGGCGTGCGGATCGGGTTCCCGCAGGAGTTCCTAAGTTTGCCCTTTGAGCATCGTGAAACGGGTCGTACTACGGTTCAGACTAAGAACTTCTTGGGCGTCAAGTCGTTCTTCCCGGTCCTGGAGCAGAGCTATGCCGATGACAACCTGGCTTGGAATGTGGCCCGTAGTTGGGACTTGGTAGAAGAATCCCGCTATCAGGAATGGGTGGCCCAGTTGAAACGAACGTTTCCGCGGAATATTGAGGTAGATGACGACGTCTACTACTTTAAGGCCGGTGACGAGGCCCGAGGGATGGCAACCCAACTGGCCGGTGGTCGCGTGGTGGTGGTCTGGGGCTATATGGACTGGCCGGACCTGAATCAAAAGTTCCTTGTGGCCAGTGACCGCGTCTTCGAGGCTAGATATTAGTTCGGATTTCGGAATTATGAATTAGGAATTGTTTAGTTTGGCGGCTTCGCCGCGATTATTTTAACTCTGAATTCCGAATTCCGAATTCCTAATTACTATATTCAGGATATGGCTATTGAAAAACTTGCAGAAACTCTTTTGGAAAAGCTCCGCTTTATTACCCAGGCGGAAACAGTCATCGGCAAACCTATCCAGGCGGGTGAATCTACTGTGGTTCCCGTGAGCCGCGTATCCGTCGGCTTCGGCTTTGGTGGTCACCAGGGCAAGGGGGACACTTCTGCTTCTGGTGGTGGCGCCTCTGTAGAACCGGTGGCGTTCCTGGTCATCAAGGGCGATGACGTTCGCGTGATGCCGATTTCCAAGGACAGTTCACTTGTTAGTAAGGTCATGGACATTGTTCCTGACGTGGTGAACAAGTTCAGCAAGAAGACTGACGCTGAAGCTTAATTTTATCCGCATACGCCTTTGGCGTATGCCCACGAAAATAACCCGCTTGCAAACAGCAAAGCGGGTTGTTTTATATTGGAGGGTTTTATTCGCATACGCTGAAAGCGTATGCTCACAAAATAAACCGCCAGCAAAGCTAGGCGGTTTATTGCAGTGTAAGGTAGGTCTTAGGGAGGGCGAAGCCTTCCCTAGTCGTATTACCCCTTGAACATTGAACTTTCGCTGTCGCTCAAGTCCAAGTTCTTGGCTTTAGCCAAGAACTTTCTTCTCGAAGTCGCCGAGGCAGTCGACGAGGGCCTGCACGCCTTCCACCGGCATGGCGTTGTAGATGGAAGCGCGGAAACCACCCACAGAGCGGTGACCCTTGAGCTGCTGCAGACCGCGAGCCTTTGCGAATTCCAGGAATTCCTTGGCCAGGTCGTCAGCCTTGTCAGCGGCAACCACATCCTTGTTGAACACGAAGGGCACGTTCATGATGGAACGGTCTTCCTTGGCAGCGGTACCGACGAACACCTTGGAGTTGTCGAGGGCGCTGTAGAGGAGAGCGGCCTTGGAGCGGTTCACCTTTTCGATAGCGTCCACGCCACCGAATTCCTTGAGCCACTTGAGGGTGCGGTTCATCACGTACACGGCAAATACCGGCGGAGTGTTGAACATGTTCTTCGCGTCGATGTGGGTCTGGAAGTTCAGCATGGTGGGGATGGTACGGTTCACCTTGCCCAGCAGGTCCTTGCGGATGATGGTCACAGTCACACCAGCGCAGCTGATGTTCTTCTGGGCACCGCCGTACACAACGCCGAAGTCAGACACGTTGATCTTGCGGGCGAGGAAGTCGGAGC